>DATAZJ010000389.1:0-13329 GCA_036272115.1 Rhodopila sp.
CGGCCGGATCATCCCAGCATCCCGGCATGGCCGGCGTATCAGGCGGAGACGCGCGCGACCCTGGTTCTGGACAAGGCATGCCGGATCGAGAACGATCCTCGCGGCGAAACGCGGCGGCTGTGGCAGGACATCACCGGCACCGCACAGTGAACAGCGACACGATAGGGGAAACGATTGATGCAAGTCCAAACAGTGACCGGCCCGATCGGGCTGGATCAGCTTGGCCGCACCTTGATGCACGAGCATCTGTTCATCGCCTTCGCCGGCGTCGAATACGATCCGTCGGTCAGCTTCGACCGCGCCGGCTTCGTCAACGAAGCCGTCCGCCGCCTGAAACAGTTGCGCACCGAACACGGCGTGCGCAGCTTCGTGGACCCCTGCCCCATCGAACTCGGCCGCGACGCCGCATTGATGCAGGAAATCGCGGAAAAATCCGAGATGAACGTCGTCTGCACCACCGGATTCTATTTCGAGGAAATGGGCCTGCCTATCTACTGGCGGGCCAGGTCGGTGGAGGAAATCGCCGAACTCTACATCCGCGAGATCACCCAGGGAATCGGCACCACCGGGGTCAAGGCCGGCGCGATCAAGGTCGCCACCGGGGCACCGGCGATTACCGCGCTGGAACACAAGTTCCTCGAAGCAGCCTGCATGGCGCAGAAGGCAACCGGGGTTCCGATCATCACCCACACCCAGGACGGCCACGCCGGCCCGGAACAGCAGGCCGCCTTCGCCGAGGGCGGCGTGCCGGCGCATCGTTGCCTGATCGGTCATTGTTGCGGCAATGCCGATCCGGCCTACCATCAGCGCGTCGTCGACGGCGGATCGTATATCGGCTTCGACCGCATCGGATTGTTGCGGTTCCAGCCTGACGAAATCCGAGCGGATAATTTGGTACGGTTGGTTAATGGTGGTCACCGGGCGCAGATCATGATGAGCCAGGACCGGCATTGCGGCTGGTTCGGCAAATTCGCCCGCCAGGTCAGCCCGCAGGAACAGGCGACGATCGAAGCCCTGCGTGCGGAGGGTAAATGGCCGCCCCCCTACACCTATCTGTTCACCGATTTCGTTCCGATGCTGAAGGCGCGCGGCCTGACCGAGCAGGCGATCGATTCCATCCTGGAAGATAATCCGCGACGCTTCTTCGCCGGTGAAACGCTGCCCCTCCGGAATGAGGCCTGAATCGATGGAAGCCGACTACATCGTCATCGGGGCCGGTTCCGCCGGTTGTGTCGTCGCCGCCAGGCTTTCCGAAACAGGCGCCAAGGTGATCCTGCTCGAAGCCGGGCCGAAGGATTCCCTGCTGTGGATCCACATCCCCGCCGGCACGCTGAAGCTGCTGTATAATCCGGTCGTGAACTGGAACTACAGCGCCGAGGCCGGTGAAGGCAGCAGCGGACGCCGCATCCACTGGCCGCGCGGAAAAACCCTGGGTGGATCAAGCTCCATCAACGGCATGCTGTACGTGCGCGGCAATCCCGCCGACTTCGACGGCTGGGCACAAATGGGCTGCCGAGGCTGGAGTTTTGACGACGTCCTGCCCTATTTCCGCAAATCCGAAACCTACAAGCAAGGCGACGATCCGGACTACCGCGGCAAGGACGGACCGCTGAAAGTCGAAGACTACCGCACGATCCTGCCGCTGACCCACAAATTCATCGAAGGCGCGCAGCAAGCGGGCTTCAAATTCAGCAAGGACCTGAACGGGCGGCAGCAGGAAGGCGTCGGCTACTCGCAGATGACCCGCAAGGGAAAATGGCGTGGCTCAACCGCCCAGACGTTCCTGAAAGAAGCCCAGGGCCGCCCCAACCTGCGCGTGGAAACCGAAGCCCTGGCCACAAAACTGCTGTTCGAGGGAAAGCGATGCGTCGGCGTCACCTTCCGCCAGCGCGGCCAGTTGGTCGAAGCCCGAGCGCACAAGGAAGTCATCCTCTGCGGCGGATCGGTGAACTCACCGCATCTGTTGCAGATATCGGGCGTCGGCCCGGCGGAGCATCTGCAATCCATCGGCGTGCCCGTGGTGCACGACCTGCGCGGTGTCGGCGGCAACCTGCAAGATCATTACGTTGCGCGCGTGTCGCATCGCGTGAAGGGCTCGATCTCCATCAACAAGCTGGCACGCGGGATCAGACTGGCACGCGAGGTGCTGCGGTTCGCGGTGGAGGGCCGCGGCGCCCTGACCTTCGGCGTAACGACAGCCCAGGTCTTCTGCCGCTCGACACCCGAAAAAGCCAGCCCGGACCTACAGCTTCTGTTCACGCCAGCCAGCTATGACCCCAGCAAGTTCGGCACGCTGGAACGCCAGGATGGCATGACGGTCGCGGTGTGTCCGGTTCGCCCCGACAGTCGCGGCACGATCATGGCAGCGAGTGCCGATGCAACCCAGAAGCCGGTCATTACGCCAAATTACCTGTCCGACCCAGCGGATTTCCAGGTTCTGAAGGCGGGCATCGGCTTCACCCGCGCGATTTTTGCCGCGCCTGCGATCGCCGAACACAGCGTGGTGGAAACGCTACCCGGCCGGGACATCACGAGCGATGACGGACTGCTGGACTACGCGCGCCGTTTTGGCACCACGATCTATCACCCGGTGGGCACCTGCCGCATGGGCGACGGCCCATCCGCCGTCGTGGACACAAGGCTGCGCGTGCATGGCATCGAAGGCCTGCGCGTCATCGACGCATCGGTGATGCCGACCTTGACCACAGGCAACACCAACGCCCCAACCATCATGATCGGCGAGAAAGGTGCCGCCATGATCAAGGAGGATCACGCCGCGGCGGCTTGACGCCTACCTGACGGCATCGATGCTGGTTGCGCCCGCCGCCCGCAGGATCGCCTCTGCGCTGGCCCGCTTCGCATCGGATGCGATGCGCACAGCCAGCACCAGGTCGCCATGTGCCGCTCGGGTTTCGCGATCGTCTTGTTCGATGTTGTCGGCAAGGTCGTGAGCCGCGAAGACCGACCCGCCGGCCGCACCCCCGGCGACAACCGCCGCCGCGACGGCGGGCGCCGCCGCCCCTCCCGTCGCCACGGTGATGCCGGCCGCGGCCAGGGCCGCCGCCGCCGCCGCGGTACTGGCCCCCAAAGTGCGAGCCTGACGGGCGTCCGCATCGGTGCGAGCCGCTTTGGTCCCCGCCTCCGGTGTTTCCGTTCCCTCCACAAGGCCGGGTGACGGAAGACTCAGATCGGCCCGATCGAACCCGGACATCGACAGCTTGCTGACCGCCGCCTGCATCTGGTCGGGATTGGCGAACGTCGCTTGCAGTTGCCACGGCGTGGCGCCGCCCGTTGCCTCGTCATTCATGATAGCCACCGTTCGTCAAAGGTTGCCCGTCATTCCACCGCGCCTCATCCCACCGCGTCGGTTCGGCTTCTCCGGCAGGGCTGTCAGCCCCGTCGCGCGGCTTCCGCCCGGCAAGCCCGCCCTTTCGGCCAGCCGTCACGGCCCGCCCGCGATCATTGGCGAAATTGCCCGAACTGTGCTGACCGCCAACGTGGCCCGCTCGCGCGGCCTTGGCACGATCCTCCGCGAAGTTCCCGGGATTTCCCGTGTGCTGTGATCCAGCCATTGGGTTCCTCCTTCCAGTCTCGACAGGCCCGCATCGTTGGACCCGACAAGACTCGAACGGGCTACGCCCGGTCCGGGTTTGCTCAACACCGGCATGATTTCGCCGCCACACCTTCACGGCTCCGTGGGGAAACACCCGTCTCAGACAGCGTACACCGACAGCGTACACCGAGAGAGACGGGTCAGACCCTTATTCCTGGACGTGCGCCTCCAGGAACCACAACGCCTTGTCGAGCCCGCGAGACACCTCGGTAAAGATATCCGTCGTATCGGCGTCGCCCGCTTCGTCCGCCTGGTCGATACTCTTGCGGATACTGTTCGCCGCCTTGGCATAGCGATCGATCAGCGCATGCAAATGATCGGTGATCGCATAGATGTCGACCGGGTAAGGCGACAGCGTCGTCGCCTTCGCCACCGTCTGGGTCGTCCCCAGAGCCGTCCCGCCCAACTGCACGACACGCTCCGCCATCGTGTCGACGTAATCGTCCACCTGGGTGCGGAAGCCATCCAGCATCTCATGCACCGCGATGAACTGCCGCCCCTTCAAATTCCAGTGTGCCTGCTTGGTCAGCAGCGCGAGATCGATGCAATCGGCCACCCTGTCGTTCAGCAACCCGATCGCGACCGATTTCGCATTGGATTTCAAGTCGTTCTTAGTCTCGTGCTTCTTCATTCGCCTCTCCTCTATGTGCGACGCCCCCTCAATGTTGCAGGTATCGCAGCCGACGGAATGCACCTCACAATGAGTTCAACAGGCTCGGGGCGTTCAACCAGGCACCGGCTTCGGCGGTCCGGCAATCGACAGTTTCTCCCGCTCCGGCTGATTGGCCGAATGGGCGTGCAAATATTCGCGCGGGTCCACGGCCAGGTAACGGGACGGACGATGCGCGTCATGCTGAAAAACCGCGGCCGCGGTCAGCAGCCGCTTGTCATCCTCCGACAGGCGAATTGCCTCCCGCAGGTGATCGGTCCAGCTTTCCATGGACCAGACCTCGACCCAGCCGTCCGGATGGGCGACATCCTCATACACCTGCCAGAACACCGCCCCGGTGCGGCCGCGGACATGATGCAGGTCGTTCATGATCTTCAGGAAATCAAACCGCTGCAACGGCTCGACGCGGTAATATGCCATCTCCATGATCCGCCCGCGCGCGTTCCGCAGCAGCGGCACGAATTCCGGTGCGGCGGCCTCCGGCAGCGGCGCCGGCTGCTCCACCACCAGCGACTTGGCGACAACGATCGCCTCGATGCTGAACATCCGCGCGACGATCATCAGCAGCAGACCCACCACCGACGCCGTCAGGAAGGTGCGCGAAATACCCACCTCGCCGCCGAGCCAGCCCCATCCGAACGATCCGACCGTCAGCGCCCCGTTCTGCGCGAGCTGGTAGATCGACAAAGCCCTGGCCCGCACCCAGGGCGGGCAGGCAAGCTGCGCCGCCGCCTGGATGGTCGCGAAGGCGGACGTCCATCCAAGGCCGAACAGCAGCATGCCGAACGCGGAGGGTATCCAGTGATGCGATACCCCCACCACCGCCATGCCGACGCAGGACAGCAGCGTGCAGCAAGCCACCGTGGCGCCGCGCGACAGCTTGCCCCTCACCACCGGCAGCAGCATGCCCGACGTGACACCGCCGACACCCATCATCCCCAGGATGACGCCATACATCCCAGGCCCCAGGTCGAGGTCGCGCCGCACGAACAGCGGCAGCAGCGCCCACGGCGCGGACGCGGGGATCGAGTAGGACGCCGTGCGGATCATCGCCGCCTGGATCGCCGGCGTGTTGCGCACGAACCGCATGCCCGCCCGCATGGCTGACACAAGGTGCTCGCGTGGCAGGCCGGTGAACCGGCGCCCCCGGTGCCAGGAGAACAGCGCACCGATCACCGCCAGGATCGACACCGCATACATCGAGAACGCCAGGCTGGACCCGCCCAGCAATATCAGGAAACCCGCCAGCGCCGGCCCCACCGCTCGGGTCAGATTATAGCCGATGCCGTTCAGCGCGATGGCCTGAACCATGTCCTCACGCGGGACCAGTTCAGGCACGATCGCACTCCAGGCCGGCGCGGTCAGCGCGGAGCCGATGCCGATCGAGAATGTCAGCGCCAGCAGCCAGAACGCGGTCATGACGTGGCACAGGGTCAGGATCGCGAGCAGGCTGGCGCTCAGGATCGTCCATGTCTGCGCACCCAGCAGGAACACCCGCCGATCGACGATATCGGCCAGCGCGCCGCCCGGCAGCGCCAGCAGGAACACCGGCATGATCGTCGCCGCCTGCACCATGGCGACCACCAGCGGCTGCGGATCCAGCGACGTCATCAGCCAGCCCGCGCCGGTGTTCTGCAGCCACGTGCCGAGCCAGCCGACGACGCTGGCAAGCCATAGATGGCGGAAGGTATTGTTTCGCAGCGGGATCAGGGCCGAGGGCAGGCGCATCAGGTGTGCGCTCCACTCGCGGGGTCGGGCACGATGACGCGGATCCGGATGGTCGGCCCGCCGATCAGCGCACTGCCGGTGATACCCCAGTCGGCCCGCCGGATCCGGCCGGTCGCCACGATCGTTCCGGCCGACCGAACGGTATCCAGGACAAGCGGGTGTGTTTCGCCGTGCATCGTCAGCGCGCCGGTAACCGTTTCACCCTGACATCTACCGTCGAACGTCAGGTCCGGGAAGCGCGCAACATCCATCATCGCCGGTCCGGTGATCCGATCGCGGATCGTTTCGCTCGCCATCGTCAGGCTCCCCGCCTCTATGTCCAGCATGACCTGGCACGCGCCCGTGTTAACGGGATCGTAGCGTATCCAGCCGTGAAAGCGCGCGAATTTTCCATCCAGTGGGATCAGGCCAAATCCGTAGGACCGCAATTCGACGGCGCTGCCGGGCGGCCGCAGCCCGGCCTGATCGGGCCAGGCCGGACCGGCGACAAGCAGCAGGGACAGAACTGACAGCAAGAACCGCATGTTCACACGTATAAAGGAATTTTCGGTGGCCTTGATCGCCGGCACCGCTCATCTGGCCACCGACACGAACGTGCGCCATACTCGATCCGGGATAAGCGGAGGATGCGTGACGTGCCGGTGGAAAAGCAAGCCTACCGCGAGGCGATGGCCCGCCTGGGTGCCGCGGTGAACGTGATCACCACCGATGGGCCGGGCGGTCGCGCCGGCTTCACCGCGAGCGCCGTCACCAGCGTGACGGACACGCCGCCCACGCTTCTGGTGTGTGCCAATCGTACGAACGATTCGTATCCGGCGATGCGGCAGAACGGCGTGCTGTGCGTCAACACGCTGACGCCCGCCCAGGAAGGTCTTTCACCCGTGTTCGCAGGCATGACCCAGCACACGATGAACGAACGCTTCGACGGCTATGCCTGGCACCGGCTGGAAACCGGCGCGCCGGTGCTTGACCAGGCGGTGGTGGTGTTCGATTGCCGCATCACCCAGGTGATCGAGGTCGGCACCCACGATATATTCATCTGCTCGGTGGATGCGGTGCGAACCGGCTCCGCGCATGAGGGCCTGATCTACTACGGCCGCGGCTACCACAAGGTGGCCGGGCAAACCTGACCGGCGGAACAACCGCCGGCGGCAATGGGGGAAACAATTATGGTGAAGGTAAACGGCTGCGCCTGCTGCGATGTCGGCGTCCTGGGGCGGCGTGGACTGTTGACAGGGGCTTCAGCCCTTGGCGCGGCCGGGCTTTTCGGTTCGGCATCGGCGGCCGAGAAACCGTTTCGGATCGACGTGCATCATCACATCGCGCCACCCGCCTGGGTCGCCGCCTTGAAGGCCGCGAAGCTCGATTCGCCGCCGGTGACCAACTGGCGCCCGGAACAATCGATCGAGGACATGGACAAAGGCGGCGTCGCCACCGCCATGACCAGCCCGACCTTGCCGCAGGTCAGTTTCCTCGGGGCGGCCGACGCCGCTCGTGTCGCCCGATCGTCTAACGAATATGCCCGCAAACTGGCCGACGACCATCCCGGCCGTTTCGGCATGTTCGCCATGCTGCCGATGCCGCATATCGACGAAAGCCTGAAGGAACTCGCCTACGCCCTCGACACGCTACACGCCGACGGCATCGGCATGATGACCGATTACGGCGACAAATGGCTCGGCTACCCCGAATTCCAGCCGGTATTCGACGAACTGAACCGCCGCAAGGCCGTCGTCTACACCCACCCGACGACACCGAACTGCTGCGTGAACCTCGCGCAGGATGTGCCCGACGTCGCGGTGGAATATGGCGCGGATACCACCCGCACCATCGTCAACCTGATCTTCTCCGGCGCGTCGCAGCGCTATCAGGACATCAGCTTCATCTTCTCCCACGGCGGCGGCGTGCTGACAGCGGTGGCGGAGCGGCTGCAAATCCAGATGGAGCGGCTGCCGCAGTTCAAAGGCAAGATTACCCATGACATGGTGCAGCACGAACTGAACCGGTTCTTCTACGATACGGCCCAGGTCGCAAACGCCGTCACGATCGAGGCCTTGGCGCACCTGGTGCCCACGACGCAAATCGTGTTCGGGTCGGACTTCCCCTACCGCACCTCGGCCGAGACCGTGGTCGGCCTGGACCATCATTTCAAAGGTAAGCTGCTGCGCGAGATCGGCCGCGACAACGTGGCCAGGATCCTGCCGGCCGTGCGGCAGATGTAACTGGATCAGGAGACAAAACCCGTGAAGGCATCGCTGTTTTATCTGCCCAGTATCGGTAGCCGTGGGGAGATCGAGGCCGGCATGGCGGCCATGCGGCCCGAACTCTATCAGCGGATGCTGGCGGAACTGTCCGAACAGATCCGGATGGCGGACGATCTGGGATACGACTCGGTCAGCTTCACCGAACATCATTTCCATATCGAGGGGTTCGAGGTCTCCAACAACCCGGTGCTGCTCGATCTGTATTTCGCGATGCAGACGAAACGGATACGGGTCGGGCAGTTGGGCATCGTTTTGCCGGCGGCCAACCCGATCCGCGTCGCCGAGGATATCGCGATGCTCGACCACATGACCGGCGGCCGAGCGAACGCCGGATTCGCCCGAGGCTACCAGCGGCGCTGGGTGGATATCATGGCGCAGCAGACGCACGGCATCAGCGGCGCGCTGCCGCATCAGCACGACGCCATCGACGCCGCCAACCGCGCCGCGTTCGAGGAGAACTTCCAGATCATCAAGAAATGCTGGACGCAGGAGATGCTGACCCACGACGGCCAGTTCTGGAAGGTGCCGGCGGGGGAAACGCCATGGACGCTGGATACGACAGCGAAATATGGCAAGGGCGTGGAGAACGGCATACTCAAGGCGGTCGGCGTCGTACCGAAGCCGTTGCAGAAGCCGCATCCGCCGGTCTTCCTGCCGTTCGCGTCGTCGGAGAACTCGATTCGCTGGGCCGCGAAAGAAGGCGTGACCGCCATCCTGCCCGCGATGCTGCCGGTATACGAAAACCACCTGTACGACGTGTACGCCGAGGTCTCCGGACGCCCGCGCGGCCACGGAACCGGGCTGCTGCGCGATGTGATCATCGCCGATACCGATGAGGAAGCGATGGCCCTATGGCGGGATTCCGGCCAGTTCTCCGGCCGCGCCTGGTTCGAGCCGTTCGGCTTCCGGCGCGGGATGCAGGACCCGAAGACCGGATCGTTCCTGACACCGGAGGAAGCAGTTCGGGAAGGCTACATCCTTGCGGGAACCGTCGATACGGTGATCCGCGGGGTCGAGGCCAACATGAAGCGGCAGAATGTCGATTGGGTGTTCTGCTATACTTACAATTCACTGATCCCGCACGCAAAGCTGATGAAGTCGATCGAGCGGTTCTACACGGAGGTAATGCCCCGATTTGGTTAACAGCGGAGGGTCATCATGCTGCTAAGGACCCGACGCGAAAGAACCGAATCGTCAAGCACAGGATTTCGGCCCCTCATCGTCATGGTGGGCGCAGGCCCACCATCCACGCCTTCCAGTGCTGATATCGGAAAAGGCATGGTTGGCGGGCCTCCGCCCGCCATGACGGTATCGGGCAACTGCGCTTCCCCTGGAGCGGTTATTTCGCGTCGGACACTAAAGACCATCCACTGAGGGCCCGACGCGGAGTGATCGAATCATCGCGCGACAATTTCAGATCCTCGTCCAGCGTTTTTTTTGTGACTTCTCAATAAAGCCGTGCAACACAACGATCTTGCCACCGACGAGACTAAACCGAAGCCGCGCGATCCGGTTGCCGGCGCAAATGCTGCGTACCGCCCAAAGACCGTCCCCCAACGGCCGGCAGAGAGGCATGCCCACCGGCCGCCGAAACTACACACGCATCAAATCCTGACCAATGGCGGCTCGGTCCAATTCGGCCAAGCAAACGCGCCCTATCCTCGCGGTTCCTTTACGCCCATTGTAAGGGGACGCGTGACATATCCGCCACATCGCCACCCCGATACAAATTCGTGCTTGCCTTTCCACCCATCGCCATGGAACGATGCATTTTCAACCCGCAACCAGGGAGGCCCTGAATGACGACTATGTGCGTTTTCTCCTCCCCAGCCGGGTTCCCGGGTGTCCTTACGATCGTATTGCTCTCGCGATCCTAAGTCGAAGCCCGCGGCGCCCAAGGCGCCACCCCCACTAGTCGCTCCCGCATCAGAGGATCGGTTCGCCGGCAACGGCAGCCGCCCATATCGTGACCCATCCTTCCGGAAGGTCTTTTCAGACCGTTCTCGGCTACACCGCCATTCGGTGGTTGCGCCAACCCGTCGCCGTCGCCGCCACCATCGCCGCCATCCTGCTGGCAACCGTGGCCGACCTGACGATGCCCATCTACGCCGGCCGCCTGATCGACGCCGTGGCCGAACCGGACCGCATCACCGGCCGAACCGCCGCCATCGCCGCCCTGGTTGCCATGGCCGCGCTCGGTTGCCTGCAGATCGTCGGCCGCCACCTCTCCTTCCTCGGCATCATCCGGGTCACCACCCGCATGATGCGAGACGCCGCCCAGGACGCCTTCTGGCGAGTTCAGCGCTTCGCCACCGACTGGCACGCCAACAGCTTCGCCGGCTCCATCGTCCGCCGCGTCACCCGAGGCATGTGGGCGATCGACCTGCTGAACGACACCGTGGTGCTGGCCTTCGTCCCCTCCATCCTGGTCCTGTTCGGATCAGCCCTTCTGCTCGGGCTCCGCTGGCCGGCGATGGGCGCGCTCGTCTGCGGCGGCGCGATGGTCTTCCTCGCGCTGTCCATCATCGCGACCCTGCGCTACGTCGCCCCCGCCGCGCGCCTGTCCAACCGGTGGGACACAAGCATCGGCGGCGCCCTGGCCGACGCCGTCGGCTGCAACGCCGTGGTCAAGGGCTTCGCCGCCGAAGACCGTGAGGATGCGGTCCTCGCCGGCATCCTCGCCAAATGGCAGCGCCGCACCCGCCGCACCTGGGTCCGAGGCACCAACAGCGGTACCACGCAGAACACCGCCCTGCTGATCCTGCGCACCACCGTCGTCGGCACCGCGCTGATGTTCTGGTGGCAAGGCCGAGCGACGCCGGGTGACGTCACCTACGTGCTGACGGCGTATTTCGTCGTGCATGGCTACCTGCGCGACCTGGGCCACCACATCGCCAACCTCCAACGCTGCGTCAACGACATGGAGGAGATGGTCGCCCTGGACGCCGAACCCATCGGCATCGCCGACCGCGTCGCCGCCCGCGACCTGCGCGTCACCGCCGGCCGCATCGGCTTCGAAGCCGTCACCTTCCAATACGGCGGCCATGCCACACCGCTCTACGACCGCCTGACGCTGACCATCCGCGCCGGCGAGCGGGTCGGCCTGGTCGGCCACTCGGGATCGGGCAAATCCACGTTCGTAAAGCTGATCCAGCGCCTGTACGACGTGACCGACGGCCGCATCACCATCGATGGTCAGGACATCGCCGAAGTGACGCAAGCCAGCCTGCGCCGCCAGATCGCCGTCGTCGCCCAGGAACCCGTGCTGTTCCACCGCACGCTGGCCGAGAACATCGCCTACGCCAACCCCGCCGCCACAAGGGCGGAGATCGAGCGCGCCGCCCAACTCGCCAACGCCCACGACTTCATTACCCGCCTGCCCCGCGGCTACGCCACCCTGGTCGGCGAACGCGGCGTGAAACTGTCCGGCGGCGAACGCCAACGCGTGGCCCTGGCGCGCGCATTTCTCGCCAACGCGCCGATCCTGATCCTCGACGAAGCCACATCGAGCCTGGACAGCCATTCCGAGGGGCTGATCCAGGACGCGATGCAACGCCTGATGCTGGGCCGCACCTGCATCGTGGTCGCCCACCGGCTGTCCACTGTCCGCACCCTGGACCGCATCCTGGTGTTCGATCGCGGCGACATCGCCGAGGAAGGCACACACGCCGAACTGATGCAGCGCGGCGGCACCTACCGCGATCTCTTCACCCACCAGGCGGCCGGGCTCATGGACGCCTGAACTCACCAGCGTGGATTACCCCCGCGCCGCCAGCGTCACCCCAGCCAGCGTCATGCCCAACGCCACCACCTGGCGCGGACCGAACGTCTCGCCCAGCAGCATCCCCGACCCGATCACCCCCACCACCGGCGACAGCAGCACAGTCGTCGCCGCGGTGGACGCCGGCACCATCCGCAACGCCCGGAACCACGCCAGATACGCAATCGTCAGCGGAATCGTCGAGATATACGCAATCGACACCCACCCGCCGGCCGTGACATTCCCCCAATGCGGATGCTCGAAGCACGCCAGCGCGATAACCAGCACCATCCCCAGCATCGCCTGCCACGCCACGGCGGCCGTGGGTGGCAGGCGCAACGGCTTTTTCTTCGCCAGCACCGTCCCAAACCCGAACAGCACCGCAGCGGCGAGGCTCATCCCGGCCGCCGGCAGTTTCTCCCACGTCGCCTCGCTCGTATCGGCACCCACCAGCAAAGCCACCCCGCCCAGCGCCAACAGCAGCGCCAGGATTTTCACCGCGGTCGGCCGCTCCCCCAGCATCGGCCACGCCAGCAGCGATGCCCAGACCGGCAGCGTATAGGTGATCACCACCGCCTCCGACGCCTTCAGCCACACCAGCGACTCGGTCGTCAGCACGATGAACAGCCCGTAGTTCAGCATCGCGAACAGGATCAGCCGAGGCCACTGATCGCGCGGCGGCCAAAGCCGCTCCCCCCGGAGGAAAGCCACCAGGAACGCGAAGCTGAACCCGACGACGCCACAGGACGCGCGCATCGAGAACGGCGGCAGCATCGTCAGCAGGAACTTCGACTGCGGCCAGGTCAGCCCCCAGCTACAGGCGGTGAACACCACCAGGGCGATACCCTGGGTGCGTGCGCTGACGATCCGCCCGGAACGAGACTCAGCGGACGTAGACACGGACCTGGCTCGCGGCCAGGGCCGGATCGGTCCGCACGCCCAGATGGATACGATCCGCCGCCACCTGGTCCCGCATGATCGCGCGCATCACCCCGATGGCGTGTGCCTGACCAGCGGCGATCTCCGACATATCCTTCAGCACCGCCACGACATCGAATTGCACCGTGGCATCCCTGGCCCTCGCGGCGTACACGGCGTCGTGCAGCAGTTCCGCGTAATCAGGCGACGGCACCGTATAGTCGATGGTCACCAGCGGGGTGCGTGCATCCAGCTTGACCGGCGCCTGCGGCGGCGCCGGCTGCGCCTTGGCCTCCGGCGACGGAGCAAACGTTGTCTGGTCGATCAGCGTACAGCCGGAGAAGCTGAGCAACGCCAGCACAACGGGCACAAGTCG
>DATAZJ010000390.1:0-10379 GCA_036272115.1 Rhodopila sp.
ACGATGACGTGCATGGCATGCTGCTGGACTGGGGCAGCTACACCAGCGCCCGCGGCGTCGGGATATCCGACTTCGCGAAGGAAAAACCGTGGCGCCTGCCCAGCCTGCTGCTGGAAGCCGATCCGCCGCTGCACGACCGCACCCGCAAACTGATGGACAAGGTCCTGTCCCCCGCCGCCGTGCGCGCATTACGAAAAGCCTTCGCCAGCGCCGCCGAAACATTGATCGACGACCTGCTCGCCCGCGGCTCTTTCGACGCCGTGCGCGACCTGGCCGAGGCCTACCCGCTGACCGTCTTCCCCGACGCCATCGGCATGCCCACCCAGAACCGCCGCTTCCTGCTCCCCTACGGCAACATGGTGTTCAACAGTTTCGGCCCCCGCAACGCGTTCTTCGAGGCCGCCGTCACCGACGCCGAACCTGTACTGGCCTGGGTGCAAGCGCAGTCGAAACGCGACGCACTGTCCCCCACCGGCTTCGGCGCAACCATCCACGCCGCGGCCGATGCAGGCGAAATCTCCGTCGCCGAAGCCGAGGTCCTGGTCCGTTCCCTGTTGACCGCCGGCGTCGATACAACCGTCAACGGCCTCTGCGCCGCGATTTATTGCCTCGCCCGCTTCCCTGAAACCTTCCAGCAACTCCGCGCCGACCCGTCCCTGGCCAGACCCGCGTTCGAGGAAGCCGTCCGCCTGGAAAGTCCCGTGCAAACCTTCTTCCGCACCACCACCCGCGACGTGACCATCGACACGGAAACGACCCCGGAGGGCACCAAAATCCTGATGTTCCTCGGCGCCGCCAATCGAGACCCCAGGCGATGGGAAAACCCGGACGACTACAACATCACCCGCCGCAACGCCGGCCATGTCGGCTTCGGAACCGGCATCCACGGCTGCGTCGGCGCCGTCCTGGCAAGACTGGAAGGCGAAGTCGTACTCGCCGCACTGGCCCGCAAGGTCGCCACAATCCAGATCACCGCCGAACCGAAACGCCGCTACAACAACACCCTACGCGGCATGTCCAGCCTGCCGGTCCGTATCGCGCCGGCCTGACGCCCGCCGTCCGGCGGCGCGGCGGCCTCCCCCCCCGCGTCACGGCCGGGTTCGGCCCGGCCATCCACACCTTCATCGCGTTCCGCACCGAACACCGTCTGTCACCGCCAAAAACCGACGATAACACGCGGAACTGCCCCCATCGTTGCACCCATGGCGCGCGCGCCGCCACGGAAGCCGCCCAATCACCCCCGCCCGGGCGCAATGAACTCCCAAGGCGGATATTCCGCTCCAATATCGGTCACCACCTCCACCAGCGCCGGCGCCCGCCCCGCCAGCGCCTCGGTCACCGCCGTCCGCAGCCCATCGGCATCCGTCGCCCGCCAATACGCCACGCCGAAACTCTTCGCGTACATCGAGAAATCCGGATTGTGCAGCCGAGACCCCGAATCCCGCCCCTCGAACAACCGCTGCTGATCCCGCAACACATTCCCATACGCGGAATTATTGAACAGCACCGTCACCAGATTGATCCCATGCTGCACCGCCGTCGCCAACTCCGCCCCACCGAACAAGAACCCACCATCCCCCGTCACCGCCACCACCGGACGGTCCGGATACGCCACCTTCACCCCCAGCGCCGTCGGAAACCCCGCCCCCAGCGTGCCGGAAAACCCAGACGTCACCAGCGTCCGCGGCGAGTGGAACGGAAACCCGAACCACGACACGTACCCCACCTGAGTCATTTCATCACACAAGATACCATCCCGAGGCAGCGCCTCCCGGATCGCCGTCAGAAACGACATCTGCGGCTGCACCTTCTCGATTGCCACCGCCGCCTCGGCCTTGGCCCGAGCGATCGCCTCCGCCCGCCCCGCACCCGCCGCCACCGCCTCGGTCAGCAGCCTGGCAGTCGCCGCGGAATCCCCGACAATACCCAGATCGACCTTCAGCCGCCGCATCTCCGCCGGATCGATGTCGACACGCGCCACCTTCAGCCCTGCCGGCAGTTTGCCCCACCGCCCCAGCGGCACATCCAGCCGAGTCCCGAACCCGACCAGCACATCGGTCTCCGGCCACAGCCGATACGCCGACGCAACCGACATCCCCAGCCGGTGCCCATCATCGACGACACCCTTCCCGCCCCGGAACGCCACCACCGGCGCGCCGAGCCGTTCCGCCAACGCCAGGATCTCAGCCGAGGCATGCTGCGCCCCGCCGCCAACCCAAAGCATCGGCGCCTTCGCCTCGTTCAGCAGTTTTGCCAATGCCGCAATCCGCTCCGCATCGGCCGGAGGCGCCGGAAACAGCGGCAACGGATCGAGCGGCGTCACCTCGGCGGAGGCAGAAAACTGATCCAGCGGCATCTCCAGCGCCACCGGCCCAGGCCGCCCCGACTGCATCTCCTGAAACGCCCGAGCCACCAGCAGCGGCGCCTGCGTCGGATGCTCAATCCGTTCCGCCCACTTCAGCAGACTGCGCAACGTCGCCAACTGATCGGGCAATTCATGCAACTGCCCGCGCCCACGCCCGATCATCGGCCCGGGAACCTGCCCGGTCAGGCACAGCACCGGCGCATTCACCCCCCAAGCGGTCGCCAGCGCCGCCGTGGTGTTCAACACCCCCGGCCCGGGCACCACCGCATAAGCCGCCGGCCGCCCGGTGGCGCAGGCATAGCCCAGCGCCATATACGCGGTCCCCTGCTCATGCCGAGCGTTAATCAATCGCAATTGATTCGATGCCAGAGCGAACGCATCGAACAGACCATAAGTCTGCACCCCGGGCAGCCCGAACACGGTATCGATGCCATGCCGCAACAGGCTGTCCACGATGGCTTCACCGCCAGTCATCCGCGCCATTCTTCTATTCCCTTCCGTTTCCCCGGTTTAGCCCGCCCCAACTACATCCGAGGCAACGCGGTCCCCCGCTGGCCCATGTATTTACCCGCCTTGTCGGCATAGCTCGTCTCGCAGGGCTCGTTGCCCTGCAGGAAAAGGAACTGGCAGATCCCCTCATGCGCATGGATCTTCGCCGGCAGCGGCGTGGTATTGCTGATCTCGATCGTCACCTGGCCTTCCCATTCCGGCTCCAGCGGCGTGACGTTCACGATGATCCCGCACCGCGCATAGGTCGACTTGCCCAGGCAAATGACCAGCACATCGCGCGGAATCCGAAAATACTCCACCGTGTGTCCCAGCGCGAAACTGTTCGGCGGAATGATGCACACATCGGTCTTGCGATCGACAAAGCTGGTTGGCGAAAACGCCTTCGGATCGACCACCGCCGAGTCGATATTGGTGAAAATCTTGAACTCATCGGCAATACGAGCATCGTAGCCATAGCTCGACAGGCCATAGCTGATGACGCCGTCGCGTTTCTGCGCCTCGACAAACGGCTCGATCATGCCGTGGTCCTGCGCCATCTGGCGGATCCACCGGTCGGACAGCACGGGCATGGGGGCGACGGTCTCCTGCAGGTTCCTGCCCCTGTAGCGCGGAAGCCCATCCAATCGCAAACCACCCAAGCGCCCGCTCCGCTGGCCTTACCGCCCACTCGGCGCTAGACATCCCCACCCGAGGGCGCCAACGCCCCCAAAACGTTCAAGGACACACGCCCATGCCGGCCTATCGCTCTCGCACCACCACCCACGGCCGCAACATGGCCGGCGCCCGAGGCCTGTGGCGCGCGACCGGCATGAAGGACGGCGACTTCGGCAAACCCATCATCGCCGTCGCCAACAGCTTCACCCAGTTCGTCCCCGGCCACGTCCACCTCAAGGACCTAGGTCAGATGGTCGCCAGGGAAATCGAGAAAGCCGGCGGCATCGCCAAGGAATTCAACACCATCGCGGTCGATGACGGCATCGCCATGGGCCACGACGGCATGCTCTACAGCCTGCCCTCCCGCGAACTGATCGCCGACAGCGTCGAGTACATGGTCAACGCCCACTGTGCCGACGCCATGGTCTGCATCTCCAACTGCGACAAGATCACCCCCGGCATGCTGATGGCCGCGATGCGCCTCAACATCCCCGTCGTGTTCGTCTCCGGCGGCCCGATGGAAGCCGGCAAGGTCGTGCACAAGGGCAAGACCCGGTCCGTCGACCTGATCGACGCCATGGTCGCCGCCGCCGACGAAGCCAACACCGACGAGGAAGTTGCCGTCATCGAACGCTCCGCCTGCCCCACCTGCGGCTCCTGCTCCGGCATGTTCACCGCCAATTCCATGAACTGCCTGACGGAAGCGCTCGGCCTGTCGCTGCCCGGCAATGGCAGCCTGCTGGCCACCCATGCCGACCGCCGCGAACTGTTCCTCGAAGCCGGCCGCAAGATCGTCGAGATCACCCGCCGCCACTACGAGACCGACGACTATTCGGTTCTTCCCCGCAATGTCGCCACCTTCGCCGCGTTCGAGAACGCGATGACGCTGGACATCGCCATGGGCGGCTCCACCAACACCGTCCTGCACCTGCTCGCCGCCGCGCACGAAGGCGAGGTCCCCTTCACCATGCTCGACATCGACCGCCTGTCCCGCCGCGTGCCCGTCCTGTGCAAGGTCGCGCCGTCGGTGCCGGATGTGCATGTGGAGGACGTCCACGCCGCCGGCGGCGTCATGGCCATCATCGGCGAACTCGACCGCGCCGGCCTGATCGACACCAAGGTCCCGACCGTCCACTCCGAGAGCCTGGCCGAAGCCCTGCAACGCTGGGACGTCCAACGCACCGCCGATGAATCCGTAAAAACCTTCTACCGCGCCGCCCCCGGCGGCATCCCCACCATCGAGCCGTTCAGCCAGTCCGCCCGCTGGGACGCGGTCGACACCGATCGCGAAAAAGGCGTCATCCGCGACAAGGCTCATGCCTTCTCCGCCGACGGTGGCCTGGCCGTGCTCTACGGCAACCTCGCCGAGGACGGCTGCATCGTCAAAACCGCCGGCGTCGACTCCTCCATCCTGAAATTCTCCGGCCCGGCCCGCGTCTTCGAGAGCCAGGACGCCGCCGTCTCCGGCATCCTCGGCGGCCGCGTGAAACCCGGCGACATCGTGCTGGTCCGCTACGAAGGCCCCCGCGGCGGCCCGGGCATGCAGGAGATGCTGTATCCGACCAGCTACCTGAAGTCGAAAGGCCTGGGAAAACTCTGCGCCCTGGTCACCGACGGTCGGTTCTCCGGCGGGTCCTCCGGCCTGTCGATCGGCCATTGCTCCCCCGAAGCGGCCGAGGGCGGCCTGATCGGCCTGGTCGAGGACGGCGACACCATCGTCATCGACATCCCCGGCCGCTCCCTGACCCTCTCGGTCCCGGACGACATCCTGGCCACCCGCCGAACCGCCATGGAGGCAAAAGGCGACGCCGCCTGGCAGCCCGCCGAACCCCGCCAACGCCAGGTCTCCACCGCCCTGAAAGCCTACGCCGCGATGGCCACCAGTGCCGCCCGCGGCGCCGTCCGCGAAGTACCGCCGTTTCGCCGCCGGTAGTACCTACGGCATCCGCGGCCTGCCCAAATTAGGCAAAACCGCGGATGCCGCCCCCTCCATCGGCATGACTCGGCACCACCACGGTCGCCCCGCGACCACCACAGTCAGACCAACCGACATTATCGCCGATCCCATCGACACCGTTGCGTATTCGTCATGGTGGGCGAAGGCCCGCCATCCACGCCTTCGCTTTCGTATGTGAAATGGACAGAGCCAACCGAAGAGCTGGCCTCAACACCCCCCGATCAAACCCGCTCGCTGATCGCGATCGCCGCCCGGCACCCGGCCTTGATCACCCGCGACAGCAGCCGATACCCAACCGCCTGCTCAGCCCCATGCTCCAGCCCGATATCCCGATGCTCCAGCTCCTCCGCCCGAAACTGCGCCACCGTCTTCCGCAATTCCGGCTCCGCGTCCCCCAGGGTCTCCAACTGCGCCGCATAATGCGCGTCGATGCTCTCCTCCACCGCCACGGTGCAGGCCATCGCCGCCTTCTCCCCCAGCGCAGCCGTCACCGCCCCCAGCGCGAAACCCGCCAGGTGCCACAGCGGCAGCAGCGCCGTCGGACGCACCCGCCGATCCGCCACCATCGCATTGAACGCCCGCAGATGCTCCTGCTCCTGAGCCTGCATATGCCGCAACACATCACCCTTGCCGCCACGCCCCAGCACCGCCAACTGCCCGGCGTAGATCCGCGTCGCGCCATACTCCCCGGCATGATCCACCCGGATCATCCGTTCCGTGATCTCCGCCACCATCGGGTCGCCCGGCCGCCCGACACTCATCTCTTGTGCCTGCTATCCGACAACGACGCCGCCACCGCACCCGCGAACACCAGCCCATACAGCATGTTCATCGCCGCCATCGACACCGGCACGCCGGGAATCAGGAACGTCGGGTCATCGCACGGCTTCGACGGCCGAGCCGGCATCGACGCCAGCCGGTCAGCGATCGAACCGCCGCTCAGATGCGGCGCCGCGCATTCCGGCAAAGGGCTGGGCCACCATTTGAACTCCACCCCGACATGCACCGCCGCAATCGCCACGTCGCCCAGCAGGCACAGCACCGCCAGCACCAGCAACGCCCGCGACAACCCCCGCGGAGAAATCGCCGCCAGCAACCCCAGCACAATCACGATCCGGTACGGCCAGCGCTCCAGCAGGCACAGCGCGCATGGCACCAGCCCGCCCCACACCTCCGACGCATAAGCGACACCCAGGGCCACGGCGCCACCCAGGGCGACCAGAACAGCGAGGGATCGAGGTGCATGGCGTCGCATGTCTGTACGTGTGCCCCGAGTGTCCGCCGGATGCAAGTTGCCGCTACGTGTCAGCAGCGCTACCCTCAATAACACCACCGAGAGAGAAAAAATCATGCGCCGTATCGTCTGGGGCCGAGCGACATCCAGCAACGTGATGAAGACCCTTTGGGCGCTCGGCGAACTCGACCTGCCGTTCGAGCGCATCGACGTCGGCGGCGCCTTCGGCAAAACCGACACGCCCGAATACCGCGCGATGAACCCCACCGGCCTGGTGCCAACCTTGCAGGAGGACGATTTCACCCTCTGGGAGAGCAACGCGATCGTGCGCTATCTCGGCCAGACCCACGCCTCCGGCTCCCCCCTCTGGCCCACGGACGCGCACAAAAGGGCGATCGTCGACCTCTGGATGGACGCCCAGCAAACCCTGCTCAACCGGCCCATGGCGGGCGTGTTCTGGGGCCTGGTGCGCACACCGCCAGACAAGCGAGACCTGACCGCCGTCGCCGCCGCGATCGAGGAAACCGCCCGCGCCTGGCGCATGATCGAGGCCAAGCTCACCCACCACGCCTTCATCGCCGGCGCCGATTTCACCCTGTGCGACATCCCCTGGGGCGTACACGCCCACCGCTGGTTCGGCATAGACTACCAAGGCCTGACCCGCCCCGAGCTACCCGCCCTGCGCGCCTGGTACGACCGCCTGTGCCAACGCCCCGCCTACCGGAAGCACATCATGGCGACACCCATCAGCTAAGGCCGCCCACATCGTTACCCTGACGTCATGACCGGGCGCAGTCCCGGCCATCCACGCACGTACCGCCGAACTGCCAGCGGCAGGAACACGCCAGCGATCCGACCTAACCCCCACCAACCTCGATCGCCAAACCCTCACCCACCACCGAAACCCGAACCCCCAGCGCCGCACTTGCCGCCGAAATCTCCGCCACTGCCTCGGCCTCATCCGCCGGCGCCGTCAAAATCGTTTCATTCGCATCATTATGGCGCACAAACCGGAACCCTGCCCCCGACAGCGCCGCCCCGTTCCACTCCACCTCCGCCATCAGGCCGATCCAATCGCCATGCTTGCGGCCGCCATGCCCGGTATGAAACGAAAAACTCCCCAACCCATAGAACACCGGCTTGCCGCGATACACCTCCACCGGCAGGAAGTGATGCGGCCCATGCCCGATCACCATGTCCGCCCCCGCATCGATCGCCGCATGCGCGATCTCCGTCATATATCCAAGCACCTCCCGACCCAACCCCCAATGACACGACACCACAACGATATCCGCCTGCTGCCGCAACGCCGCGATATCTTCCCGCAGCCATCCCAGATACACCGGATCGGCCCAGGTCAGGATCACCGGAGGCACCCCCGGCCGGTTCATCGGCGGAATCTCCGGCCGGATCTTATGCATCGGCACCTGATACGCCGTATGCGCCCGCAGCACCGCGATTCCCGCGGCATTGTCCGCCGCCTCATGGTTCGTCGGCCAATACACTGAACTGCGCTGCAGGAACCCGACCCGCACTCCGCCCCGGGTCACCACCGCCGGCAACCGAGCCGCCGTCCGGTTCGGCCCAGCCCCGGTATGGGCGATCCCGACCCGATCCAGCGCCGCCATCGATGCCTCGATCGCCGCCGCCCCATAGTTCACGTTGTTCGCCACCCCGACCACGGCGATACCCGCGCCGGTCAGCGCCGCCCCACCAACAACCGGATCGGCGAAGAAACCTTCATGATCGACGCTATGCCCGTCCGAGGGCGCGTAAAGACAGCATTCCAGATTGCTGAACACCAGATCGGCGGCCTCGAAATCCGCCCGCACCCGGCCGAACGGCACCGCCGCATCCTCCACGCCCATCAGATTGACGTCCCCGGTCAGGATCAGCCGAGTCATCGTTCACCCCACATCCGCCAGCGCCCGCGCCGCAACCGCCGGCGTAATCCGCCACTGCTTCACCAACCCGTCTTGCTCCGCCAGCATCCGCGCCCGTACCGCATCGATCCGCGCCGCGTCCGGCACCGTAATCACCATCCCATGCGCCAGCAGCTTCTGCCGCGCCGTCACCTGGGCCGTCGCCATGTTGGCACGATACCCCGCCAGGCTGCTCTCCCACACATCGGTCAGCAACGCCTGGTGCGCCGGCGACAACCCCTGCCAGAACGCACCAGCAACGAGAGGAACATAGAAGCTGAAGGTCTGATGATCCTCCAGCACGTAATGCACCCGCGACTCCCACAGGCTGCCGGCCGCCGCCGTCTCATTCGTGGTGATCAGACCATCGAACGTCCCCTGCGACAGCGCCAGCGCCACGTTCGGCATCGGCGTCGTGTTCGGAATGGCACCGAGGAACCGGGTGCGCCACGCCTTTCCCGCCCCGCCGGAGTTCCTGATCTTCATTCCCTTCAGATCATCCAGACTGGTCAGCCGCTTCGTCGTTGCGTACCAGTTCTCGAATCCCAGATCCAGCCAGCGGCCAAGCACCCGCATCCGCAGCTTGCCGGCAATCTCGCCATTGATCATCTGCCCGGTCTTGCCGTCGATCACCCGATGAGCAACCTCAACCGGCCGCGCATACATCACCGGCAACTGCGATACATCCACGCTCGGAACAAACCCGGCGAGCCCCCAGGTGCCCGGAATCGACATCTCCAACTGATTCTGCACCAGCGCCGTCACCACGTTCTGGTCGGTAAACAACTGCCCGCTATGAAACAGCTCGGTTTTGATTTCGCCCTTGGACGCATCGTCCACCTTGCGGCAGAAATCGGCGGCGGAAATGGTGCGGCCATGCGTCGGTGGCGTTTCCACGGAAAGGCGCCACTGAATGGGCGCCGCGCCCCGAACCAATGACGGCGCCATCAGCGACGGCCCCGCCAGTGCCGCGGCGATCACACGCCGGCGGCCAATCGCGCCATCGCCGCGGACCGCGGGCCGGTTGCTTCGGACCAACCCGGCCCAGGCCTGCTCCAAGCGGCGGCGCAACATATTCCTCCATGTGTTCGTCGCCCCGAGTTCGGGCGCGCGAATCGGCGACTCGGACAAAACTGCGACGTATCGCGCTTCTCGGCTGCGCGATACTAAGCGCGCCCAGGCCGTCAGTCCATGGATGGAAGGATCGTCACGCCATCACCGCACCCTCGCGGCGCCGGCCGGTCAAACCGTCGAAAGACTGATCGCGTTATTTCCCGCAATCAGCCTCGGCTCGCGCTGGACGTACCGCAGACGGGTGACATTGGATCGGCTGTCGAATGCCGCATAGGCCGCTTCGATCAAACAGGTCGCCTGGTCTTCGCGACCTTCGTCAAGCGCCTGGCTGGCAAGCAGAACAAGCAAATGAGGATCGTCTTGAGTAACAGCCGACGGCTTGCGCAGCACCCGCGCGAGGCGTCCCATTGTCAATCGCTTCAAAAGTCCGCCCAGCGCCGCAGGCTTCATTGTCGTAGCGCCACCCCCAAGATAGATCACAGCCGGTGATGCCATTACTGCCTCCCAAGGATTGGAGTGAGCCCACGGCCGACCCGCCTGGCACCCGACAAAAGACTGGCCGACGGATGCTCTATAAGAAATCGCATGGTTTCCCTCCCCTGAAGCACTGGCTTACCATTCCCAATTGCACGCTACCGTAACTTTCCTTGTTGAGTCCAGGAT
>DATAZJ010000391.1:0-21999 GCA_036272115.1 Rhodopila sp.
CTGGTCGAGCACGTCAAGATCGCCTGCAAGGACCATAGGCACCTTGTCGACTATATCACGCTAGCCACGCCGGGCAGTGGTGGTGCGCCATCGGTCGTCCCGTCATTGTCCGGGACGCCGCCTGGCGGGACAAGCCCCGGCGGGACGGCGGGCGCAACAGGTGTCACCGGTCAAAACGCCGCTGGGGCAGCGCCACCCGCCCATGGCGCCCCCACGGAACCCGCGCCAAGCCAGTTTGTCACGGAATTTGGGGATAAAATGGCGGCTGTTGTGAGGATGCCGATCGAACAACTGCGCACGACGGTCGACAGCCACGGTGAGGCCATCGACAAAGGGGCGGCCGGAATCCTCGAACTGCAGGCCGCGAAGACCGCCAGCGATGCCAGGGCTCAGGCGCTGGAAGCGAGTTTCCTCCGGCTCGATACCGCACATCGCGGCCTGTCCGCCCGCGTCGCCGAGATGGGCTTCGAACAGGACGAAATGGAGGAAGCAACGGCTACGCTGAGAGAAGCTGCGCGCGAGGTCGAACCGCTTATCATTGCGGTGGTTGAAGAGGGCGGGAATAGGGGTTCGGGCGAGCACGGCCGGAAAACCCAAGCCCGCCCCATGCGACAGGCCGGTGCGCCCTTCCGCAAGGCACAAGCCCGTAAAAAGAAGTAAGCGCCGTCGGCGTAGCGAAATATCGGCACCATTCGTCTTAGGAGCTGTTCGATGACTATTCAGCAAACGGAAACGATCCAGCGACTCTGGGACCGCTTTATCCGCGACCAGCTCGCCAATGTCCCGCCCGAGGACCGCCAGGCTTATGCGCAGCAGTTTGAGGAGCGCCTTGCCGATCTATCGGAAAGGGGCGCCGAGGCAGCGGGCGGCGGCGACGGGTTCCTCGATATGATCGGGGTTGGTCCGAAAGGACCGGTGGGGTTTGAGGAGATCGCCTACCCGTATCTGAAGCCGGACTTCGACTACAGCTATGTTTCGAGCCAACTGCACGCATCGGCGGAGCTGTACTTCATCTACCAGTATGAACGCTCGAAAGTGTTCCAGGTGGTGAATGTGCTGTTGAGGCTGTTCCATTCCGGCAGCATCAAGCTGACCCGCGGGCCCGGCGCCAAGGGGTTGTACCTGCTGGAGAAATGGCAGCCGCAACGCTATTCGCTGCGGCATCGGGAAGCGGCCTATCGCCGGGCGTTCAACTATGGTGGCAACGCAAGCACGCAAAGCGGCGTGGTCAACCGGAATTTCCATCGCCAGTTGGTCGGGTTCATGGGCGCGGTCGCGCAATACCTCCGCGATTTGCGGATCGGCGACGTCATCCGCGGCGGCCAGCAAATCGGCAGCCGGGCATTCGGCAGCGTCGCGACGGTGCAGCGGCTTGGGCTCGATCTGCGTTATGCGCTGAATCGCGCCACCTATGGCAGCATCTACGCGCTGTCAATGGAGACGGGGCATTATCTGAAGCAGGTGCTGACGCTCCTGGACGCCCCCGATATCAAGAAAGCGTTCGACGCCAATACCAGGTGGAACGTGGTCGAATCCGTTTCGCAACGCTATTTGGGCGGCATGGCGGATATTTCGCAGCGTGCCAAGATGGCCGAAAGCGGGCGGCGCATCCTGCTGTTCGTCGCGGATCATGATTTCAAGACCGGGATCGATCCGTCGCTGTTCCAGACGGAGATGGGGCAAATCGGCCAGCATGCCGAGGCTTGGTTGGCGGCGTATCGCATGACCCATGAAGGGCGCGGCTTCGTCGACGCGACACCGCCGGCGCACGACGTATTCGGGACGAAAGTCCGGCGTGAACTTCAGCCTGCGTTCGCGGATCTCTAGCGGGGTGCGCCTCGGAGTGCCCTTGAGGGAGCGACGCGCATGGTCCGGAGCCTGGAGCCCGACTTATCGGTGCATATCAGCCGCCGGCGTTGGCGCTGCGTCGTCGATCCGTATCTCTGCCTGTCGCTTGACGGCGCAGCGTTCATACGCGGTTTGGCTGGCCATGCCGAGATTTGGCTTGGGCCCGAGTTCCTGAACATCCTGGACAGTTGGCTGTTATACGACCGTGAGCCGTCGGCGTTGATGTGGTCCAAGGACGGCGGTCCCGATGCCGACGAGGTTCGCCAGGCGCTGCGCATCTGGCAAGGGCTGCGTGATTCCGCCGGGCCGGGCAGCGGGCGGCTGTGCTGGGTACGCGACGCGGTGCGGGAAAGCTGTTTGCCGGCGGGCATGGATGAATCGCTGGTGCCGCATTGGGAAGCCATGGCGGAAGCACTGGATGAGCGCTTGTCCCGAGCGGTCGAGGCCAGCGGGCCGATGGTTGCGGCGACGCGCGACGCGGCCGCGCTATCGGCGTTGCTGCCGGGGTCGGTGCTACTGTGCCGCGGCGGTCAAGCCGACCCACCGCTGTGCCATCATTTGAAGGCGTGGCGTCTGCCCTGCCGGCGCCTGGAACTGATCGACGATCTGGTCTCGATCGAGCGCGGTCTGCTGATGCAGATGCTGGTCGAGGCGGGGCTGGCCGGACATTTGTGGAGCGGCCTGAATCTGGTCGTCGTGCACATCGTCGCCCCCGGGCACAGCAGGCTTTCGCTCGGGCACGACTTCGCCGGTGGCGGCGAGGACGGTGGCTTCCTGGCAGAGCTGGAACCGAGGCCGGTGAAGGGGGCCTGGGAAGATGCGCTCGCGTTTTGGTACGATCTGGCTGGGGAGAACTACGGTGATAAATGGGAACGTTGAACCGCTGCGTATGAATACAGACGAACTCGTGATTCAGGCGGTAATGGGGCAGATCGCTCATCCGGTCGGGCGCGCGAACCCTTATCGGATTGGCCAGGACGGCGTGCCGCGCGTGTTGCCCGGCACCGGCGGAATCTCACTGAGTTGTCGGATTGGCGATGCCTGTGTCGGTCTTGCCGTCGATCATGTCGAGCCGGGTGTGGCACTGCACAATAATGGTCGCGAGATTATTGGTGCGGCAAATGGTCCGAATATGGCATTACTGACCAGCGCCTGCGTCGGCAATCCCGCTCGGGTGGCCACCGGCCCGGCGAAGGGTGCTATCGGCATGGTCACCGGCAAGCACGGTGGCGTAGACCATGTGCTGGTTGATTTCGATAAAAAGACACTGTATCGGCTCAATATTGGTGACAAGATTCAAATCTATGCTTGTGGTCTGGGACTGCAACTGCCTGACTTCCGGCAAATCACAGTCACCAATTGTGCGCCCGGCCTGTTGCGGCGTTGGAAGCCACGGGGACGCAACGGGGTGCTCGAGGTGCGCGTGACTCACATGGTTCCGGCCGCGATCATCGGGTCCGGTCTAGGAAAAAACAATGTCTGGCGCGGCGATTTTGATATTCAGCTATTCGATGAACCGACGCGGCGGCGTCATCACCTGGACACGTTGCGGTTTGGTGATCTGGTCGCGGTGCTGGACAGCGACGCGCGATTTGGCGCCGCCTGGCGCGGTGGCCGTGTAACGATAGGCGTTGTCGTGCACAGCGACAGTACGACGGCCGGCCATGGACCCGGCGTGACGCCACTGTTGACCGGCCCGGCGTCCTGCCTACGACCGGTTTGCGACAGCAGCGCCAATATCGCTTTTCTTTATCAGCGCCGCGCAGTCCTTCCACCGCGCGCGCGGCAGCCGTTTTCTGGTCGTATTCTGCCGGCCGCGCCCAAGATCCGTCAACAGGTTTCAACTTTTCGTGATAAGATGGCCTTTACTTGATTGGCGAGGACGTTTTACCTTACTAATTATAGAGAGAGCTAAACGTCAAGAAAATGTTTTCGATTGATACAACCTGTTTCAGTGGACATTTTTCTTCTACTCTTTGTCGTCGTCTTAAATCGGTGGAGTTGCATGAAAATGGCCGAGCAGTCCACTGCCGGCGGCTTGGTGTCTGTCCGAAATGGCCATGACAGATCCCATATTCGCCAAGTCGGCCGGATCGAACTGGGCGACCGCCAGTTCATCGTTACGTTGGCGTCGGATCTGCATTCCGATGCGGAACATACGCAAATCTGCCGGTTTGAACTGGGTGGATTTGGATTGATGGTTATCGAGGATGGGCACAAGGACGACACCATGGACGACGTGGTGGCCCGCCTGACGAGCCGGGAGCTTGAGATTGCCATTCTGGTCGCGCAGGGGCATGCAAACAAGAATATCGCCTACCGCCTGCGGATCAGCGAGTGGACGGTGGCGACGTATCTGCGCCGGATCTTCGCCAAACTGAATGTCGAAAGCCGAGCAGCGATGGTGTTTCGTTGTGCTCCGCTGATTACCGCGTCGCTTGAACCGGTCCGTGGACGTAGCGCGGACTACATGCGATAGTCGGGTTTGGACTGAGCCATTACAGTAGATGATGCTCTTCGACTACGAACAGCGATGCGCCGGCTGTGTTCCGGGTCGCCAGGGCCGCCCGGACATCTATCATGCTGTCGAACCATGCCTGCGCCATCAGGCCTACCGCGACCTTCAAATGTGGCACGGTGCTGTTTGGAGCCGGTCCTTGTTCGAGCACATGATAGCGCGTCAAGCCTCGAAGGCCCGGTTGCGATTGCAGTTCCAACAGATGCGCCGTCGCTGCGGTGCTTTCGGGATATACGGCGATCAGGCCCGTCTGACCGGCGGACGCCGAGCGGGGAACCATTTCGACCGGCTGGGCCATGACGCGTGAAACGGCGCCGATAAACTGCCGGGAATCGACGTTGCACGCTGCCATTTCGGGCGACGCGTGCGCGTGCTGCCGATCCGCTTCGTTGGCGAAGAACAGCAGGGGAAACCCATCAATGCGCGTTGCATTCGGCGGGGTCGGGTCCACCACATGGCATTGGGTGTAACGGCGCAGGCCGGCGAACTTGCAGACAAGCGGGCCATGCACCCCTAGCCAGTGGCGGCGGAAGGTAGCTGCATCGACACTATCCTGCCGACGGATCAGGCTGATGGCCGCTATCATCGTTTGCCAAAGTAAAGGGCGGGATCGGATGCCCGCACACGCGCTTCCGGTAGCCCCAGTTCGCGGCGAACAATGTTGGTTCCCTCCACCAGCGAAACGCATTTGTAGTAAGCGATGCGCCGGCTGAGTCCTTCGCGTCCGAAGCCGCAATCCGTGGTGATCACCAGCCGCTCCGGCGGAATGAATTCCAGTGCCCGTCTGATGAGGCTGGCGACGTATTCGGGTGGCTCCACAACGGTGTTGCAGTGGTTGACGACACCGATGCCAATCTTCTTGTCGGTCTTGTATTTGCCAAACAGATGCAGATCCTTACCATCACTGCTGGCGCATTCGAATGTGATTACGTCAGCATTCAACTGCAACAAATGCGGCATCGCCCGTTCATAGCTCGGCACCTCCCAGTAGACGCGCTGCTGGTTCGGATTGCCCCAGCAGGTATGCACCCAGATCTCGGCGTCAACCCCCACGAGCTGCCGGTTGAACGCTTCGGTGAGGAATTCCAGGTCGGCGTCGGTGCAATCGGGACGCAGCGAACGCCCGTGATGCGGTGGCTCCTCAACCTGGATCAGCGGACAGCCTGCGTCGGCCAGTTCGCGCAGTTCGGCGTTCATGATATCGCACAGGTCCAGGATCATGGCCTTGTCGTCGGTGTAGAACTCGTTCCACAGCATGCTGGCGAGCGCGGGCGCGCAGATCGCCCCGAACTTTACCGGACGGTCTGTCAGGCGCTGGGCGACTTGCCAGAGTGCCGAGTATTGCCAAGGACCCCGCGTCAGTTTCCCCGCGACGATGCTGGGTTGATAGGCTTCCTGCACTTCCCACAGGATTTTTCCGGGGCGCAGATCGTGCCGTCCCATCCAGCCGCGCGACGTGTCGCGGTGACCGTTGATGCCGCCAAGGCGTTCGATCGGATAGAAGAACCACGATTTGCCGCCGACGGCCAGGTCGAAGCGGCTGTCGCCATCGGTGACGATGTCCAGGCCAGCGGCTTCCTGCGCGTTGATGATGGCGGCAACGGCATCCATGTACTGCTCACGAAACAAAGATTCGCCCAGTGCCGCCTTGAACGATCGACCACCCAGGCTCATGTCGAACCACAGCGGGCGTGGGTAGGACCCGGTGATCGCGGTGGGCAGCACCAGATTGCTGGTCGTTTTCAGCATTGACGTCGCTCCCTGTGTCGAACACGCCGTTTTCTCCGCGGCATGGTTCGCACCGCGTACCGCGACTGTCAACTCGCCGGGGCGGCTTGCGAATCTTTAGGCTGCGGCACATGATCTTCAGTGAATGATAAGGACGTCTTCGACATGACCAGTCAGAATAAGATCCGCGTCGGCATTGTCGGTGCAAGTGCCGGACGTGGCTTCGCCTCGATCGCTCACGTTCCGGCTCTGAAAGCATTGCCGGACTTCGAGATCGTCGCGGTCGGTACCACCCGCCAGGAATCCGCCGATGCAGCAGCCAGACATTACGGCGCTCGGCTGGCTTTCGCCGATGCCGGGGAACTCGCCAGGCATCCGGACGTCGATCTGGTGACCGTCTGCGTGAAGGCGCCGGATCATTACGGTCCGGTTATGGCGGCGATCGAGGCCGGCAAGCACGTCTACTGCGAGTGGCCGCTGGGCCGGAACACCGAGGAGGCGATCCGCATGCACGCGGCGGCGGAGCGAGCCGGCGTGCGGCACGCGATCGGGCTGCAAGGCCGGGTGTCGCCGTCCATCAGCTACGTGAAGGATTTGATCGCCGATGGTTATATCGGGCGCGTCCTGTCCGGAACGATGTTCGTCAACGCGGCGAACTGGGGCGCCACGCTCAGCGAAGCCTATCAGGCGGACCGGACCAATGGCGCCAACCTCATGACGATCACCGGCGGGCACAATCTGGATGCCCTGTGCTATTGCCTCGGGGAGTTTCGCCAACTTACGGCGTTCGTGGTCAGCCAACGCGACCGGATTAAACTGCAAGCCACGGGCGAGATGACCCCGAAGACGTCGCCGGATCAGCTTTTGGTCAGCGGCATCGTCGGCGACGGCGCAGCCGTATCGTTCCAGGTACGTGGCGGCATGTCCCGCGGGCTGGAATTCCTGTTCGAAATCCATGGCGAGATGGGCGACCTGGTGCTGGAAGCGACCACGCGCGCATCGACACAGCGGCAGGAATTGTCAGTGCGCGGGGCACGCGGCGCGGGCACACCGCTGGCCGAACTGGACATTCCTGGAAAGTATCGTTGGGTGCCGGACGCGACGCCTCGCGAATCGCCTTACAATGTCGCGCAGCTTTATGCCGCGCTGGGGGCGGCCATTCGCGATGACAAGCCAGCCGTCCCGGGGTTTGACGCTGCGGTGACCAGGCACCGCATGCTGGACATGATCACGCGGGCGTCGGAGACGGGACAAATCCAGACCGCCTGACGGGCACTTCGCAGGTGGTGACCAAACACCCCCTACATCGCCCCTGCGACCTCGTGCCCGCCATGCCAGATCATGGTCACCGCCACATACAGCACGATCAGCAGCCCGACCCAGGCGATCCATCTATGCCGCTCCAACAAGCGGGCGATCAAGCCAGCCGCCAGCCCCATAAGGCCGACCGACACCAGCAGTCCTGTGACCAGCACCCAGAACCGGTCGTGCGCCGCACCGGCGACGGCCAGCACATTGTCAAGGCTCATGGACACATCCGCCAGGATGATCTGCATCATCGCCTGGCGTAGCGTCTTGGTGCCCTCGCGGCCGGCAACGACGCGATGCGAGCGTCGCAGCTCGCGGAACATCTTCCAGCAGACCCACAGCAGCAGGACCCCGCCGGCCAGCAGCAGCCCGATGATCGCCAGCAACTGCAACGCCACCGCGCCCATGGCGATCCGGATCACCGTCGCCCCGCCAATCCCCAGCAGGATCGCCGGCCGCTTCTGCCGAACCGGCAGCCCGGCCACCGCCAGCCCCACCACCACCGCGTTATCGCCCGCCAACGCCACGTCGATCATCACCACCTGGGCCAACGCAACCAGGTCCTGAGTCCAATCCATGCTTGCCTTCCGGGATGCCTGGGTCTAGCTGGCCCTTTCCCTCGCTTCGAACAAGCACATCGGACAAGACAGCGATGATCCCGCGCTATTCCCGCCCCGAAATGGCCGCCATCTGGGCGCCCGAGAACCGCTATCGCATCTGGTTCGAAGTCGAAGCTCTCGCTGCCGAGGGCATGGCGCGGATCGGCGCCATCCCCGAATCGGCCGCCCGTACCATCCGTGAAAAAGGCGCCCCGAAGCTGGCCGCCATGAATGCCGCCGATGTCGAACGGATCGACGCGATCGAGCGCGAGACTCGCCACGATGTGATCGCTTTCCTGACCTGGCTCGCTGAGGCGGTCGGACCCGATTCCCGCTTCGTGCATCAGGGCATGACCAGTTCCGACGTGCTGGACACCACGCTATCGGTGCAACTGACCCAGGCGGCGGACATCCTGCTGGCCGACATCGACGCCGTGCTGGCCGCGCTGAAGTCCCGCGCGATGGAGCACAAGTACAGCCTGACCATCGGCCGCAGCCACGGCATCCACGCCGAACCGACGACGTTCGGACTGAAACTTGCCGGCCACTACGCCGAGTTCGCCCGCAATCGGGAACGTCTGGTCGCCGCTCGGGCCGAGGTTGCCGTCACCGCGATCAGCGGCGCGGTCGGCACGTTCGCCCACCTTGACCCCAGCGTCGAGGAATACGTCGCCTCCAAGCTGGGCCTGAGCCCCGAACCCGTCTCCACCCAGGTCATCCCGCGCGACCGCCACGCCGCGTTCTTCTGCACCCTGGGCATCATCGCCAGCGCGGTGGAACGCCTGGCCACCGAAGTCCGCCACCTGCAACGCAGTGAGGTCCGCGAAGCCGAGGAATTCTTCCATCCCGGCCAAAAAGGGTCCTCGGCGATGCCGCACAAGCGGAACCCGGTGCTGAGTGAGAATCTTTGCGGCCTTGCCCGTATCGTTCGCTCCGCCGTGACGCCGGCATTGGAGAACGTGACGCTGTGGCACGAACGCGACATCAGCCATTCGTCGGTGGAGCGGGCGATCGGACCGGATGCCACGGTCACCCTGGATTTCGCCCTGATGCGGCTGGCCGGGATGATGGAGAAGCTGCTGGTCTACCCCCAGCGTATGTTGGCCAATCTGGAAAGCCTGGGCGGCGTGGTCCATTCGGGCGAGGTGCTGCTGGCGCTGACCAAGGCCGGCATTCTGCGCGAAGACGCGTATCGAATTGTGCAAAGCTGTGCGATGGCGACATGGACCCTGCTGGGCACACCGGAAGGCCGGTCGTTCCGGGTCAACCTTGAAGCCGACCCGGATGTCGCACGCATGGTCAAACCGGCGGAACTGGATGCGGCGATGGACCCGGCCCTGCACCTGCGGTCCGTCGACCGGATTTTCGAACGGGTGTTTGGATAGCGTAGGCGCTTTCAGCGTGGTCCACGGCCTCCGGCGATCACGCCAACCCGGCTACGACGGTGACAGCGCTCCCGCCGCGATATCGGTCCGGACTCTCGCATAGCGTTTCGCCAGCCAGGCGCAGACCATTAACTGGATCTGGTGGAACAGCATCAGCGGCAGCACGATCAGTCCGACTGGCTGGCCGGCCAGCAGCACGGTCGCCATGGGCAGACCACTCGCGAGGCTCTTCTTGGAGCCGCAAAAGACAATCGTCACTTCATCGGTTCGGGAGAAACCAAGCAGGCGGCTGCCGTATGTCGTGATCGCCAGCACGGCAGCGAGCAGCGCGGCATCGATGACCAACAGCCGGCCCAGATCGGTCAGACCCAACTGATGCCAGATGCCTTGGGTCACGCCCTCACTGAATGCGGTGTAGACCACCAGCAGGATAGAGCCACGATCGACCAGACCCAACAGCGTTTTGTTGCGCTGCGCCCACGCGCCGATCAGCGGACGCGATAGTTGGCCGGCGGCGAAGGGCAGCAAAAGTTGGACCAGGATGTCGCCGACTCCGCTGATCGAAAATCCGCCCTGGGCACTCAGCAGCAGTCCCGCCAGCAGCGGCGTCAGCAGCATGCCCAGCAGGTTGGACGCGGTGGCCGCGCACAGCGCCGCCGGCACGTTGCCCTGAGCGATGGACGTGAACGCGATCGACGATTGGACTGTCGACGGCAGCACAGACAATAGGATCAGGCCAGTCCAAAGTGGCGCGCTCAGCAAGTGTGGGGCCGCGGCCCGAGCCATGAGAGCAAGCGCGGGAAACAGCACGAAAGTCGACGCCAGCACGACCACATGCAGTTGCCAGTTACGCGCACCGGCCAGCGCGGCCTTCGGCGCGAGACGGGCACCGTGCAGGAAGAACAGCAGCGCGATTGCTGCCGTGGTGAGGTGGTTGGCGATCGTCGCGCCGGTGCCATGCACGGGCAGAAGGGATGCGAGGCACACCATGCCGACGATGGCGGCGATGTAGGGGTCGATCGGAAGGCGGGACAGCAGGATCTTGGGAGACATCGCCAGTTCCTCGTGTCTTGTTCGGTGCCGCACACAGTGCTCTTACGGCGGTTCATTGTGAACCGTGCTGATTGGGCTTATTGTCATCATGATATGTGATGACCAGGTTCCACACCGAGGTGAGAGACCCATGTTTGACCCGATCCACCTGGAAAGCTTTCTCGCCGTCGTGCAGACCCGCAACTTCACCGAGGCTGGCCGGCGGCTTGGCCTCCAGCAGTCCACGGTCAGCCAGCACATCCGCAAGCTGGAGCAAAATGCCCAACGGCGGCTGTTCGTGCGCGACACCCACAGCGTGACCCTGACCGCGGACGGCGAGGCGATGACCGGGTTCGCCCAAACGATCCTCGACACCAACCAGCGGGCGCGGCGTTACTTCGCGGGGTCTCAATTGCGCGGGCGCGTGCGGTTCGGAACGTCGGAGGATTTCGTCAGCACCCGTCTGCCGGAATTGCTGCGCGATTTCGTCCGCCAGCACGCGCTGGTCGACCTGGAACTGAAGGTCGGCGTCAGTGCGGTCCTGTATGGTGATCTGGATGCGGGTGAACTGGACCTGATGCTGGCAAAGCGGCGGGACGGTGATGACCGCGGGCAGTTGGTATGGCGGGATCGGCTGGCGTGGGTGGGTGCGCCAGGCACTCAGATCGGCACGCCGGTGCCGCTGATCTTGTTCAACGCACCCAGCATCACCCGGACCGTCGCGCTGGAAGCGATGGAGCGGGCCGGACTGACATGGCGCATTGCCTGCACAAGCGGCAGTCTCAGCGGCCTGCGCGCCGCCTGCCTGGCCGGCCTCGGCGTCACCGTTCACGCGCGCGGGCTGACGCCGGATGGTCTGGTGGAAATGCCAGCCTCCGCCGGACTGCCGGCGCTCGGCGATGTGGAGTTCGTCGTTCTCGGCGCGCGGACTGGACCGCGGGGGCCGGCAGCGGCGCTGGCGGCGGCCATCCTGGCGAATGGCGACCGGTTGCAGCGGGCGGGGTGAAGGGATGATGATCGCCGGACATCTTCGGCGAACTCAGCAGAACGATGCCGGATCCGGCCGACTGAACCGCCAAAAGGGGGGCACCACATGACGATCGCGACGGAACTGGCCGACCGGATTTGTGGCCTGACTTTCGAAGACTTGCCGGACGAAGCGGTACATTGGGCACGCATCGGCATTCTCGATACGGTCGGGGTCACGCTGGCCGGTGCGCCGGAGCCGTGCGCAATGCTGGCAAGGCGCGTCGCCTCACCTGCGTCGGGCCATGCGTTGTTATTCGGCACCGCGGAGCGTACCGCTCCTGCCGAGGCTGCCTGGGTCAACGGCACCGCGTCACATGCGCTCGACTTCGACGATTGCAGCAACACGCTGGGCGGGCATCCGTCCGCACCGGTGCTGCCCGCGCTGTTTGCTCTTGCGGACGGCAGTAATCTGACGGGTCGCGACTTCATCACCGCCTATATCGCCGGGTTCGAAACGGAAACCCGGATCGCGCGCGCGGTGAATTTCTATCATTACGAAAAAGGTTGGCATCCAACAGCGACGCTCGGGGTCTTCGGCGCCGCATCCGCCTGTTCGGCGCTGCTTCGGCTGCCCCCCGAAAAAACCGCGACGGCGCTGGCGATCGCGGCCTCGTTCTCCTCCGGCCTGAAAGCCAATTTCGGGACGATGACGAAACCGTTGCACGTGGGTCAGTCCAGCCGCAACGGACTGACCGCGGCACTGCTCGCACGTGAAGGCTTCACCGCCAGCCACGATGCATTCGAACACGGCCAAGGCTTCTTTCGCGTGTTCAACGGCGACGGACATTTCGATGCGGATGCCGTGCTGCGTGACTGGGCCGAACCGCTGGATATCGTAACGCCCGGCATCGCGATCAAAAGTTACCCCTGCTGTGGCAGCACGCATCCGGCGATCGATGCCATGCTGTGGCTGGTCGAGCACCACGATCTGCCACCGGATCGAATTGAACGCATAGTGTCCCGCACCCATCAGCGCCGGCTGCGCCACACCAATCGTCCAAATGTGCGCAGCGCGCTGGATGCAAAGTTCAGCGTGCAATATTGCCTGGCCCGCGCCTTGATCGATCGCCGCGTCGTGCTGTCGCAATTCGAGGGCGACGCACATGACGATCCGGATGTGCGTGCGTTGATGGGGCGCATCGAAGCAGTGCCGCAGCCGGAAAGAATTCCCGACGATGGCGAACATTTCGGCGCCGATGTGGAAGTCTTCACCAAAGACGGCGGGCATTTCTCGCATTCGGTGCCTCGTCCGCTTGGCCGCACGTCGGCAAATCCGTTGCCGGCGCCTCAGTTGGAGGCGAAATTTCTCGATTGCGCGCAGCGCAGCGTGACCCGGACCGGCGCGGAACAGGCGCTGGACCTGCTGCGTCGTTTCGATGCCGCGCCGCGTGCCGCTGCACTGACCGACATCCTCAGCGCCGCCGCCATGAAGATGTGAGCGGCCGGCGCATCGTATCGACAGGGAACGCGCATGACGGCCCCGCAGAACAATCCGCTCGATGCGGACGGTCCGGACACGATACGGATGACAGCCGGCGAGGCGCATGCCCTCGGCGAGGAGTCGTTGCGCCGTCTGGGCTACCCGCAGGATGAGGCGGCCATCATCACCGACCAGCTTATCGACAACGCGCTGTGCGGCTACCGCTTTGCCAGCCTGCCACGCATCCTGGCCATCGCCGGCGACGAGAAGACACGGCAGCCGCGGCGGCCGGTGACGGTGATCCGCGAGACACCCGTCTCCGCCCTGCTCGATGGCGGCAACAATGTCGGCTACGTCGCGGCCTATCGCGGCGCGCGGATGGCGATCGACAAGGCCAAGGCGTCGGGGATCGCGGTCGTCGGTGTGTCCGACAGCTACTACAGCGGCCGCAATGCCTACTATGTCGAAATGATCGCCCGCGCGGGGCTGGTCGCCATCCACACCGCCAGCGCCAAGCCACGCGTTCTGCCGCCCGGCGGCACAAGGCCGGCACTGGGCACCAATCCGATCGCGATCGGGTTCCCGAGTGAAGGCGACCCGGTGGTGTACGATATCGGCACCGCATCGATGATGTGGGGGGAAGTTTTGCTGCATGCGCAACTCGGCCTGCCGATCCCCGATGGCGTGGGGTTCGACGCGGCGGGACAACCCACCACCGACGCCGATGAAGTGGTCAAGGGCGGTGTCGTACCGTTCGCCGGACACAAGGGTTACGGGCTATCGTTCGCGATTCAGGCACTGGGGCTACTCGCGGGCGCGGCAATCCCGCGTGGGCAGGTGCAGGATTACGGCTTCCTGTTCATCGCGATCGACCCGGCCATCCTCCTCGGCCCCGGCGTGTTTGCGAGTCAGATGTCGGAACTGGTCGAGCGTATGAAGGCCACGCCGCGGGCGCCCGGCGCCGACAGTATCCGCATCCCTTCCGAACGCGCCGTTCGCGAGCGCGCCCGGCGGCGGGAGGAAGGAATCGTGCTGGACCGAGTCGTCGTAGAGGCGTTGCGGGCGTTGTGAGCCGCGAAGAGGTCGATCAACCCGCTTTCCAGCCCTGAACCGCCTACCCCTCGAACGGATCCCGCACCATGATCGTGTCATCCCGGTCCGGGCTGGTGGACAGCAGGGTAATCGGCGCCTCCACCAGTTCCTCGATCCGCCGCACGTATTTCACTGCTTGAGCCGGTAGATCGGCCCAGGAACGAGCACCGAAAGACGACCCGGACCACCCCTCCATCGTCTCATATTCGGGCACCGCGGCCGCCTGGGCACCCGGCGCCGCCGGCAGATGGCGGACGAGTTTCCCGTTGACCCGATACCCGGTGCAAATCTTCAACTCGGGAAACCCATCGAGGATATCGAGCTTGGTAAGCGCTATGCCCTGAATGCCGCCGACCTTTACCGCGTGCCGCACCAGCGCCGCGTCAAACCAGCCGCAACGGCGCCGGCGGCCGGTGACCGTGCCGAATTCCCGCCCGCGATCACCCAGCAACTGGCCGGTCTCGTCATGCAGCTCCGTCGGGAACGGCCCCGAACCAACGCGGGTCGTATAGGCCTTGGCGATCCCCAGCACGAAGCCCACCGCACTGGGCCCCAGGCCGCTGCCTGAAGCTGCCGTGGCCGCGACGGTGTTGGAGGACGTCACATACGGATAGGTTCCGTGATCCACGTCCAGCATCACCGCCTGCGCACCCTCGAACAGGATGCGCTTGCCGCCGCGGCGCAGCTCATCCAGCCGCTCCCACACCGGTTCGGCGTACGGCAGGATCTGGGGTGCCAGTTTCAGCAGCCCGTCGAGCAGGGTTTCCTTGCTGAACGGCGCCACGCCCAGCCCTTGCAGCAGGACGTTGTAGTGCAGCAGCAGCTCATCCAGCTTGGCCGACAGCGTCTCCGGCTCCGCCAGGTCGGCGACCCGAATGGCCCGTCGCGCGACCTTGTCCTCATACGCCGGGCCGATGCCGCGGCCAGTCGTGCCGATCTTGCGGTCGCCGCGGGCTTCCTCGCGCGCTTTGTCGATCGCCGGATGCACCGGCAGGATCAGCGCGGCGTTGTCGGCGATCCGCAAGGTTTGCGGATTCACCGTCAAGCCTTGGGCGCGGACCCGAGCAATTTCGGACAGCAGGGCGTCTGGATCGATCACGACACCGTTGCCGATGATGCACAGTTTCTCGCGCACCAACCCGGACGGTAGCAGCGACAGTTTATAGGTCTGGTTGCCGACAACCAGCGTGTGCCCTGCATTATGGCCGCCCTGAAACCGCACGACGACGTCGGCTCGACTGGCCAGCCAGTCCACGACCTTTCCCTTGCCTTCGTCGCCCCATTGGGCGCCGATCACGGCGACATTGGCCATTGTGTTCAGCCCTCGGTGTGAAGAAGCGTGGAATTTTCACCACGCAGAATATGGGAGCAACCCAGGCGGTTTGCCTCGGCCGTATCGTCGGCGACCGGCGCGAGCGCCGCGACTGTGGCGAAACCATCCGCCCGCAGACCCGCCACGATGCCACGATCGGCGCCGAACGGCACGAAGATACGCGGCCGCGCCTGACGGGACGGTGCGACGCGCAGGATCGCATCCGGATACAGCGTCAGACCGGTGGCCGGCTCGCTGTCGCCGCAGATGTAACGTCCGCCGCGTCCGAGTTCCTCGTGTCGGCCGGGCGCGTACACCGTCACGGATACGCCGGTCTCATAGCGGAAGCCGCGGAATTCAACCGGATCGACGGTCAGGCGCAATGCCGGCGCCGCTGCTCTGATCGCCGCCACCGTGTCCGCCACCCGTTCGGCCAACGCCCCGGCAAGGTTTTGCAGTCCCGCCTCGGCCAGTGCGGCCAGGGCTCGGTCGGCGGGGCCGGCGGCCAGAAGCAATTCGGTCAGCACCGGCGCCAGTGCTCCGCCATGCCGGGTTACCGCCGCCGCGTCCTTCCGATCCAGTGCTCTTGCCAGAACCACACGATCCGGCCCGACCATCCCGGCGTCGTCCATCAGCGAAGGCACCAACATCGGCAAGGTCAGGTCGAAGCTGACCCGGGTCAGCCCGACCGCCGCCAATGCTTCTGCCGCGACCAGCACGGTTTCGGCGTCGGCGTCGGGGCTGTCGTGGCCGATCAGCTCGATCCCCGCCTGCGCCACCTGCCGGTCCGGCGCCAGTTGATTGCCGCGCACCCGCAGGCATTGTCCGGCATAGGACAGCCGCAACGGCCGAGGCGCCCCGGCCAGACGGGTCACCGCGATCCGTCCAATTTGCGGAGTCGTGTCGGCCCGCAGCCCCATCATCCGCTGGCTGTCCGGATCCATCAGCCGGAAGGTCTGATCCGCCACCGCAGCGCCGGACCCGGCGAGCAGGCTGTCTTCGAATTCCAGCAGCGGCGGCTTCACACGCTGATATCCGTGCGAAGCGAACACCGTCATCAAAGCCTCGACGGCGGAGGCTTCCGTCTCCGCATCGGGCGGCAGAAGGTCGCGCAGGCCGGCAGGCAGGAGCGCCGGATTGGGGGGAAGATCGTCGGTCATTTCAGGCGTCAGCTACCAGCAAATGGCCGGCCGGGAAACACCTGTTCAGCCGGTAACCTTCCGCCGGACGATGCGCAGCCCGACCAGACCGACCGCCAGCACAGCCAGCCCGGCCGGTTCCGGCGCATCGATGCTCATGATCGTTGCATCCAGATGCTCGACCGGCGACATGAACGTGATGCCGCCCTCAACCAACCCGGAACCGCCGCCAATGCTGTCCAGGCTGCCGATCGCCGCCGCCGGGTCACCCGCGCCATAGGCCGAGAACAGTGTCGCATTGTTGAACAGCACGCCAATCGACTCTTGCACCATTCCGTCGGGACTAGCTGCGCCGACTGCCAGATAGTTGTCGCCGCCATCGTCCAGGTCGTTGATCGACACCAATCCGCCCGAACTGTTGCCGACATACCCCAGCGTGCCGGTCGAGACGACCGTCGAGGTGATCCCGTTTAGCGTGAAGCTGACCGACACCGCCCCGGCGCCAGAATCGGCAAAACAGGCGGCACCTGAGGTGCATCGTTGGGTCAACGACGTGGGATCGATGGAAATCGAGCCGGCGATGACCTGGCCCGACAGGTCTGCCCCGTACCCTTCGCCGAACACATCCTCGGTATCGATGTTGTTGCCGGACCCGATCATGGCGGAGAACGCGATAAGGGTGGGATCTGCCCGCGCGACCGGCGAAAGAGCCAGCAATAAGGCGCAGAGCGGCGGCAGGAAGCGGGATACGGCGACGATCACGGGAAACCCTCTCAGGGACCGTCAATCGAACGGCCCGACCAGAACGTGTGATGAACAGCAAGTATCATACCAAGACCACTAATGCCAGTAATTCAATCATTTAACGTCACATACATGAGTATTCTGTAAAAGGGGCCGACAGACCGCCATTAACCATTCATTATCTGTTTCGGCGTACATTGTCGCTCACACGCCATGCTGTTTCATACCACCGCATTCATACTTGAATTCCTCCCAGTCTGCCTCGCCGGGTTTTTTCTGCTTGGTCGTTTCTTAGACGCTAAATGGGCGCTGGCCTGGCTGGTTCTGTGCAGCCTGTTCTTCTATTCCTGGTGGAATCCGGAGCATCTGCCGCTGCTGGTCGGGTCGGTCGCGCTCAATTACGCCATTGCCCGAATACTACGGCGGACCGCCAGGCCCCGCGCCTGGCTCACGGCCGGAATCGCCACAAACCTGGCACTCCTCGGCTGGTTCAAATATGCCGATTTCCTGCTGCACATTGTCGCCCCGCACGCATCGGCGCTGCATATCACTCTGCCGCTGGCGATCAGCTTCTTCACCTTCCAGCAGATCATGTTCCTTGTGGATACGGCGAAAGCGCGAGCCGCCCGACAGGAAACCGTCCCGCCCTTCCTCACCTACGCCACTTTCGTCACCTTCTTCCCCCACCTGATCGCCGGCCCGATCGTCCGCCCGTCGGAAATCATCCCGCAACTGGCCGCCCGCGATCTCGGCCGCCCTTGCATCGACAATTTCGCTGACGGGCTGCTGATCTTCCTCCTCGGTCTCGGCAAGAAACTCGTGCTGGCCGATATGTTCGGTGGTTTCGCCGATATCGGCTTCAACGCCGCCGCACGCGGCGCGAGCCTGACGTTTTTCGAGGCCTGGTACGCCACACTCGCCTACGCCCTGCAAATCTATTTCGACTTCTCCGGCTACTCCGACATGGCCATCGGCCTCGCCCGGATGATGAACATCCGCTTTCCGCTGAACTTCGACAGTCCCTACCAGGCCACCAACATCGCCGAGTTCTGGCGTCGCTGGCACATGACCCTCGGCGGCTTCCTGCGCGATTACCTCTACATCCCGATGGGCGGCAACCGGACCGGACCCATCCGCCAAACCCGCAACCTGATGCTGACCATGCTGCTCTGCGGCCTGTGGCACGGGGCGGCGTGGAACTTCGTCATCTGGGGCGGGTTGCACGGCCTGCTGATCGTCATCCACAAACAGTACCGCCGTGTATTCCCGCCCCTGCCGGCGCCGGTCGCCCAGGCCCTGACGCTGTTCGCGGTCGTCCTCGCCTGGGTGCCGTTCCGAGCCGCCACCTTCGCCAGCACTGTGACGGTGCTGCGCGGCATGGCCGGCCTCAACGGTATCGTCCTGCCGAGGATGATCGTCTCCGCGCTGCCGGCCCTCGCCAGATTCGCCGATCCGGTCACCGTGCTGCCCTACCTCGGGGACGCCCGCACCCTCAGCTTCCCCGAGCTCTCCGCCTGCCTGCTGCTAGGCTGGCTGATCGTCCTGGCCATGCCGAACATCCACCGGATGACCCAGCGAACCCGGCACTGGAGCCTGACCGGCAGCTTCGCGCTTTCGGTGCAGGCACTGTTCTTCGCGCCGCATGTGGCCCCGTTCCTGTACTTCCAGTTCTGATGGGCCGCATCGCGCTCGCCTGCGCCGCATCGCTCATCATCTATATAGGTGCGTTCGCCTGCCTGCTGGAACGGCCGCTGACCCTGGGCGCACTCCGCACCCGTATCGAGGCGACCATCGCGCTCGCGCGGACCATACACGAACCGAAACTGGTCATCCTGGCAGGATCGAACGGCCCGTATTCGCATCGCTGCGAAGTCATCGGGCCGATCGTCGGTCGCCCCTGCATCAATGCCGGCGTCGCCGTCGGTGTCGGCCTCGACTATCTGTTCGCCCGCTGGAAGCCGCTGCTGCATCCGAACGACATCGTCTATCTGCCGATGGAGGAAACCCAGTACGTCCGCCCGCGCGCCACCTCCGACCTGGGGCCGGACGCCACGATCATGCTGCGCCACGACCACGCGACGCTATGGACCATGCCCCTGCGGCGGCAGATCGCGGCCCTGTTCGCCGCCGACCTGCGTGCGGCGATCATGAGTCTGATCGAAACCGCCCTGGTCGACGGCGGCTTCCATGACCCCCGCGTCGCCGCCGACGGCGGCTTCAATATCTGGGGCGACCACATCGGTCACACCGCCGCGCTCGCCGCCGTCAACCAGTCCACACTGGACGTGATCGTGCCAGTGCACCACACCGCCGCCGAGATCCGCGATGGCTACGGTTCGGCCGAGATCGCCGGCTTCCTGCGCTGGGCCGGGCAGCACGGTGTCAGGGCGATCGGCGGTCTGCCCACCGGCTTCGCGGATTCACCCATCTCCGAAGACAGCGTGGCAGCGATCCGCACGATCTACAGCGACCAAGGAGCGGACTTCCTGGAACTGCCGAACAACAGCGATTATCCGCGCACCGACTTCTTCGACACCCAGGATCACCTGAACGAGGAGGCGCAGATCGCCCACTCCAAGGCGATCGGCGCGGCGCTGCGCCCGCTCATGGGCCGGGAATGGGCACGGTCGCGGTGACCGGACAACTATGCTGCTGTTTCTCGGAGCAACGGGCCTGAGCCTGCGCGACAGCCTCTTTCGGTGAATTGCCGCAGCCGACGTCGCACACCGACAGCTTGCCTGACATCCAGCAGGCCACGCCGATATCGGAAAACTTGTCGGAGGAGCAGCGCGACGCGATCTCCGACGTGTTGTCGATGTTCGGTTCGCGCTGGAAGCCCCGCGCCATATCCGCGAAGACGCATTGTTTCGGATCGCCAGCCCGCGACTGGCAGGCGTCCAGCGCGCGCTCACCAACCCGCGGCGGAACATTCGCCGGACAAGGCATGCGATTATTGATCGGCGTGTCGGTTTCGGCCGAGGCGATCCGCATTCGTTCGGCGAACACGTCGTTGTTGGCGGTATCGTCGATCAGATAGGTCACGGTGCAACTCGCCGGCGCCTTGCTGTCCGCGACGATCGGGGGAACATCCAGATGCAGGTCGAACGCCTGCGGTCCGGCGACCACCACGCCGCCGGACAGCAGAAGCCACGGCACCACGATCAGCCAGGACAGCCGCATCAATTGCTGACCCGGCGCCAGCGGACGAACGCCATATAGGCGACGGTCGGATCGGTCACCTCCACCACATTTGCGTTGCCGGTGCGGTAGCGCGTGCTCATGGCGATGGCCTGGGTAATCGGCACGAACCGGGCGAAAATCGATTGCGCCGCTGCATTCGTATCGGTGCAGTTCTTGTCGGCGATCAGCCGGTAGGACAGCCGGAACAGACCGTTGCTGGTGAACAGCAGGACAAGATAGCTGCCCGCCCCGGTGCAGCCGACGGGATCCATCCGGAGTGGTCCCGCTCGATCGAGCGTCACGCCGAAATACCGCACCTCGCCGGGATACTCGTTGGCCAGTGGCAGGTCGGACCAGGCCAGGCCGGGGTAGGGATCGGGCAGAAGCGCGTTCACCTGAGCCGGCGACATGCCGAAGGCGAGGCCGCCGGTCAGGTTGGCGAAATCCCTTGCCGTCTGCGGCAGCGCCGGGCTGAAATTCAGCATCCCGTTGTCCCATTGGATCGGCGGCGGCAGCAGGATCCGCTCGACCGGTTCGGCCGACGGACCGGCGGTGGCAGGAACCTGCTGTGCCAAAGCCGGCCAAGTCGATACCGGCCCCATCAACGCCGGACTGGCCACCGACATCAGCAGCATCGCGATTCGGCGCGGATTCATCGGTCGGTCTACTCCACGGCGGCAGGCCGGCGCACTCTATCCGCCGCCGGTCGGCTATGGAAGTTGCCGCATTCCCCGCGAACGGCCACTTCCATGCGGACGAAGATGCGGCGACGCATTGAAATCGCACGCCGCAGACCGCATATGGCCCGGCGCAAGGAGGCCACGCATGAATGACACGGTTTTAGAACAACATACATTTGGTGCCGAGGTCGGACGCCTGCTCGACCTGGTGGTCCACTCTCTTTATTCCGAGCGCGAGATATTTCTGCGCGAGTTGGTGGCCAATGCGGCGGACGCGGTGGATCGCCGCCGGTTCGAGGCGTTGACCGATTCCAACCTCGCCCCGCCCGCGGACGCGAAAATCCGCATCGTGCCGGACAAGCAGGGCAGCACCCTTCTGATCTCGGACGACGGCATCGGCATGACCCGGCAGGAGCTGATCGACAATCTGGGCACCATCGCCCGCTCCGGCACCCGCGCTTTCGCGCAGAACCTGGCCTCGGCCAAGCCGGAAGACCGGCCCAACCTGATCGGCCAGTTCGGCGTCGGCTTCTACTCCGCCTTCATGGTGGCCGATCGCGTCGAGGTGACGTCGCGTAAAGCCGGCAGCGAGGAAGCCTTCACCTGGGCCTCCGAAGGCGCCGGCCAGTTCACCCTGGCCCCGGCGACGCGCGAGCAGCCCGGCACCGACATCGTGCTGCACATGAAATCCGACGCGTCGGAGTATCTGGAGCCGGTGCGGCTGGAGACTGTCATCCGCAAATGGGCCGATCACATCACCCTGCCAATCACCGTTGCCCAGGACGGCAAGGACCAGCCGGCCAACGAGGGCACCGCGCTGTGGCGCAAAGCCAAATCCGAGACGACAGAGCAGTCGTACAAGGAATTCTACCGCCACCTGGGTCACTTCTTCGATGAGCCCTGGGCCACGCTGCACTGGCGCGCCGAGGGGACGCTGGAATATTTCTGTCTGCTGTTCATCCCCGGGATGAAGCCGTTCGATCCG
>DATAZJ010000392.1:0-2561 GCA_036272115.1 Rhodopila sp.
TACAGCCGCAGGCCGTCACTGCGCCGGGCTTCGCCGCCGGCCGTGACGACCGGCGGCTGTGGAACGCCTGGCTTGGCGGCTTGCGCGGGGCCTATCGCGACGGGGCGGTGTTCGCCCACGCCCAGCTTGGCGTGCCGCAGCCGGCCTCCTGCTATGGCCCGAACGGCGTCAATCGCGGCGACTTCACCCTGGGTTGCGAAATTGCACAACAGCGCCTGCTGCCGGTAACAGCCAGGATCCGCGCCAATACGGATTACGCCGCCGGATGGCACGGCGCCGATCCGCAGATCCCTGCCGGCACGCCGCCGGAGGTCGAATACCAGGGCGCCTACTTCTGTGGACGGCAGATGGCACGCTTCACCTTGAAGGTCTTCCCGCAGGCCGGTGAGCCGCGTCGCCGCGCCATGCTCAGCTTCGGGCCGCAACCGACCAGCCCCGACGTGCCGCGGGGTGCCTTCATCGTCGAGGGATTGATCGAGCTGCGCGGCGGCGCCATGACTTTGACGCCGGTCCAGTGGGTGTTGCAGCCTGCCGGATATGACTGGCTTGGCCTGAGCGGTCGTTCGGATGACGGTGGCGGAACCTTCAGCGGCCGGGTCATCGACAGCCGGGCCTGCACCATTTTTACCCTCAAACGCATCGGCGGCACATCCGTTGGCAGATGATCCGGATGTGGTTGCACCAATATATCGTTTCCGTCTCGGGCTGCATGGAGCGGCGCCATATCGCCTCGGGAAGATCCCGGACCTGCTCATCAGCCTCTCAGTGGGGCTCTCAATGGGGCGTTTGATATAATATAAAAATGTTGTGCATGTTTTCCAATTGTAACGGAGACCCGCACCACTTGCACGTGGCAGGCAGAACGTTTAACGTTCGTTGATCATACTGGTCATCCTGGCTGGTTCACTCATCCTGGCTGATTCACGCTGGAAGGTACGCGCAATGACTGTTCGCCGCACCGCCGCAGGGCATTTTGTTGTCTCCGCGGCTTTCCTAGCGACACTGGCGGGCCTGGCGGGTTGCGCATCAACGCCGCTGGGTCCGAGTGTCCAGGTGATGCCCGGGCGAGGCAAAACCTTCGAAACGTTCCAGGTTGATCAAGCGGCCTGCAAGGCCTATGCGGGCGATCAGGTGAAGGGTCAGGCCGAAGCTGCCAACAATCGCGCGGTCGGCGCGGCACTGCTGACGACGGCGCTGGGCGCGGCATCCGGCGCGGCGATCGGCAGTGTGGTTGGCGATGCCGGATCCGGCGCGGCGATCGGCGCGGCGGCGGGGATCGGAGGCGGCACGGCGATCGGTGCCACTGGCAACTCATACGACCAGATGGGCATCCAGCAGCAATACGACAACGCGTTCTCACAGTGCATGTATGCCAAGGGCGAGCAGGTGCCCGGTTTTACGCCGATCGTTGCGGTGGCGCCGATGTCGGCACCCGTGGCGGCGGCACCGGACCCGCTGGTGCGCTCGACGCAGGGTGAGCTGATCCGGCTGGGCTACCTGAGGGGTGGCGCCGATGGCTATAGCGGCCCGAGGACGCGCAGCGCGATCGTCAGCTTCGAGCAGGCCAATGGCATGCCGGCGGACGGCAGCCCGTCACCCCGCCTGCTGGCCAGGTTGCAATCGACGCCGACCAATGCGGCGGCGGCAACCGCGGCGGCACCCAGCAACTGGGTTGCGCCGACCGGTTCGGCGAACGTGACGCCGGCGGCGGCGGTCGCACCCGCGGCGGCCCCCTCCGGCTGGGTCGCTCCGACCAAGACCCCCTAGCGCATCTTCACCCCGGCTGTGCCGGATGGAAATGCGCCAGCTCCTGGCTTGCCAGCCTCTTTGTCTGCCAGCTCTTTGATTGATTGCATGATCCAGGTGCTATCGAGCTTCCGCCTGGCGCGATCATGCTCGACAGTCGAGGATTTCCGGTCCCGAAGGACGCTCCCATGCTGATGGCGCCTGGAACGATCAAGTGGCGGCAGAGACTTCTGCTGTGCGGCTGTGCGCTGGGGGCCTGGGGGCTGGTCACGATCGGGGCTGCGCTCGGGCAAAGCCTGGACCTCGATACCGGTTCCGCGACGCCGGCGCCGGCCGCCCCGCTCGCCAGCCATGCCGGTGGATTGGACCTGGACGTCAACTCCGCCGGGCCGCCGGCCAGCACGGCACCCCCGGCTCAGGCTCTGCCGCACGACAATGCGCAGGGCGGCACCGCCCCTGTTGCCCCGACGCCAGCACCCGGCAACGCGCCGACAGCAGAGGCTCAGCCGGCGGGGGTTCAACCGGCGCCGGCTGAACCCCCGCCGGCCGCGCCCGCGACCGCCGCAGTTGTGGCGCCGCGGCCGGAAGCCTCCCAGCCAGCGGCCACCGCGACTGCGGCGCCACCGCCGGAACCGGTCAGCCTCGATCATCCGACGGTGCTCGACACCGCCACGCTGAAGGCGGGTGATACCACGGTGACGCTGTACGGGATCGATGGCGTACAGGGCCAGATGGCCCAGGGTCTGCAGGGCTTCCTGGATTCGACCGACCACCACCTGAACTGCCAGGCGGAAAGCAGCGCCGGCTTCGTCTGC
>DATAZJ010000393.1:0-9763 GCA_036272115.1 Rhodopila sp.
GGCCGCTTTGACCAAAGCCCGTGGCCTGGCCAGTCGCCAAGACCTTGAAATGCCACCGAAATGGAGAATTCGAACGATGCCCCAGCCTGACGTGCGACCCAATTCCGACGTGCAATCCTATGATGTGATCGTCGTCGGCGCCGGAAACGCCGCCCTCGCCGCCGCGGTCTCGGCAAAGGAGAACGGGGCCGCCCGCGTGCTGGTGCTGGAAAAAGCCCCCAGGGAAATGAGGGGCGGCAATACGCATTGGAGCGGCGGCGTCCTGCGCTTCGCCTTCGACGACCCGCATGAGATCGGGCCGTTGCTGCCCGGCGTCGACGACAGTTACGAGGACTTTTACGACGGCATCCAGCCGTACACCCGCGGCGACTTCCACGGCGACCTGATGCGCGTCACCTCGGGGCAGACCGACCCGGTGCTGTCCCGCGTCCTGGTGGATAATTCGCGCGATACCGTCTTCTGGATGCACGAGATTGGCCAGGTGCCGATGGAACCTGCCATTTCCCTGACCGGCGTGCGCAAGGGCAACAAGATCGTCTGGGCCCGCGGCCTGGTGGTCCGGGCCGAACATGAAGGTGTGGGATTGTCGCGCAGTTGGTTCGCTACCGCCGAACGCATGGGCGTCGAGATCCGCTACGGTGCCAGCGTCCAGGCCATCCTTCAGGACAACCGAGGCCATGCCTGTGGCGTCCGCGTCCGAGACGACGCCGGGATCCAGGAAATCGCCGGCCGAGCCGTCATCCTCGGCTGCGGCGGGTTCGAGGCGAACGTGCAGATGCGCACCCAGCACATCGGCCCGCTGGTGGGCGCGGCGAAGGTGCGCGGCACGCCGCACAACCAGGGCGACGGTCTGCGCATGGCGCTGGCGATCGGCGCGATGCCCTGGGGCCAGTGGAGCGGCTGCCATGCCACGCCGATTTCGGCCGACTGGGGCAATTTCGCGCCGCGCGAACTGACCGACCGCAGCAACCGATTGAGCTACCTGTATGGCGTCATGATCAACCGCAACGGCCGCCGCTTCGTCAATGAAGGCGAGGACGGCGCGATGTTCACCTATGCCAAGTTCGGCCGAGCGATCCTGGCCGAACCCGGCGCCAAGGCGTACCAGTTGTTCGACTCCCAGGTCGTTCACCTGCTGGAGCCGCGTTATTCCACCAGCCAGCCGATCACCGCCGACACGATCGAGGCACTGATCGAGCAGTTGGACATCGACGACAAGGACGAGGCCGTCCGGACCGTCCGCGAGTACAACGCAGCCGCGCATCATGCCGATGATGGCTTCGACCCGGCCCAGAAGGACGGCCTTTGCACAAGCGGTCTGGTGCTTAACAAGACCAACTGGGCGATCAAGCTGGAGAAGCCGCCGTTCTATGCCTATAGCGCGACCGGCGGCATCACCTTCACCTTCGGCGGCTTGAAAATCGACCAGCATGCCCGCGTAATCGGCACCGACTGGCGGCCGATTCCCGGTCTGCTGGCGTGCGGGGAAATGGTAGGCGGCCTGTTCTATGACAATTATCCCGCCGGCACCGGCCTGGTGGCAGGCGCGACGTTTGGCCGCATCGCTGGCCGGACCGCCGCTGGGTTTGATGTCGATGATCCGTTGGCGGTGCCTGCCGAACGGGCCGTAGCTGCTTACACGCGTTCGCCGTCCCCCCCGTCGCCCGCGGGGGACGCGTCGCAGGAAACTTCCTGGGTCCCATGATCCAGCCGGTTCGGGGCCGATGCCTGCCGACATCGCGCCCCGGATACCAGTTAGCGCGTATAGCCTTCCAGTTCGTCCTTCGCCCAGTCGATCGCCTGCTGAATGGTCTGACCGGCGACCAGCTTGGATACCATCGTCGGGATCACCCCGCGATTCCACGCCTGCACGCCGATGTCCGGCGGACCGGACGACCCGGTGACGAAATATTCGGCGTCGTGCCAGGGGCGGATCGGGTAATTGTAGACGGTGCCTTTGGGCGGCCCCACCTCGGCCCAGATCTTGAAGTCCGACATCGAGAGATAGGGCGGGATGTCGTATCCATCGACAGCGGTGGTCAGGAACTCCATCTGCTCACGCGAACCAAGATAGGTCAGCAACTCACGCGCCGCGGGCTTGTTCTGCGCAAACGACCACAGCCCGAAGAAATACGGCCGCATCGGCACGAACCGCCCCTTCGGCCCGCGCGGGTTGGAGAAGGTCCAGCAATCGGCCGCGATTGCCGGCGCATCCCGTTTTGCCACCGCCCAGGCCGAAGGCGGATTCCAGATCATGGCCGATTTTCCGGAAATCAGCGCCCGGTTGTTCGATGCGTCGTCGTAACTGACGGTGTCAGGGGGCAGGAACGGGACCATGCGCTTGGCATATTCCAGCGCTGCCCGCACGTTGTCCGAGTCGACGGTGATGCCGCCCTTCGCGTCCACCAGATCGGCCCCGAATGCACCGAATGTCGCCCCCCAGGTCTGGTTGGAATCGGTGGTCGACCCGCAGCCGAATCCGAACGGGAAGCCGGCCTTGTGGCAGGCTTCGGCTGCCTTGAGCTGCGCCTCATAGGTCCAATCGGCCGACGTCTCCGGCTTGGCCTCCTGCGCGGGGAACCATTTCTGCACGTCGATGCCCGCGTATTTCTGCAGCATGCTGATCCGGCCGCACGGTGTCAGCGGCGCCGACCCCCAGGCAACCGGCACCGCCTTCCAGGCCCCGTTCGACACGCCCAGATACTCGTACGCCCGCCCAAGCTTGCCGTATTTCTTGATGAACCCCTTCATGATGTCGTCCACCGGATCGAGCACATCGGTGTATTGGTGCACCGTCCACATGTCGAAAGCGAAGATGTCGTGACCGGTCTTCGCCTGCGCCTCGGCGGCCATGGTAATGTTGATCTTGCTGCCGATCGCGGTCAGGAAGTCGAGCTCGACATCGACCTTGTTTTTTTCGGCCCAGGCGTTGACCAGCTTCCGCATGGCGTCGTTGCCGGCCGGCACCCAATGGTCCCAAAGCGCGACTTTCAGCCGCCCGGCAGCGCCCGCGGTCCGAATATGCACCAATGGCAATGTTCCCGCGGCGGCACCAAGGCGCAATGCCTTGCGGCGCGTCAAGCGTGATTTCATTCTTGTACCCTCCCAGTTCAGCCGGCGCTATGCCTGCTATTTTTTTATGGGACGGAGTATTCCTCAGCGGCGCCTCCGAAACAAGACATGGCGTTGTTGAATCATGACCGCGCGGTATTGCCTGGGGCGGCGTCCATCGTGAATCGGCACGGTCGCGCGCCTGTCATGTTCCCGCTATACTGGCCCTTTCCGCGGGATTTCGACGTATTTCCATGATCCAGGTAACCAGGACGCTGTCCATCGACGACAAGGCGGTGGAGGAAACCTTCATCCGGGCGTCCGGCCCCGGCGGGCAGAACGTCAACAAGGTCGAAACGGCGGTGCAACTGCGCCTGTCGCTGGATCGTGCCGATTTGCCGCATGCGGTCCGGATGCGGCTGGAGAAGCTGGCGGGACGGCGGCTGACGCTGGACGGCGACATCCTGGTTACCAGCCAGCAGCATCGTACGCAGGACCGCAACCGAGCCGAGGCGATGGCAGCGCTGATCGCCCTGATCCGGCGCGCCACAATCGCGCCGGTCCGGCGCGTGGCGACCAAGCCCAGCTATGGCTCGACGCTGCGGCGGCTCGATGCAAAGGCGCACCGGGGAAAGATCAAGCGCGGCCGGCGCGGTGCGCCTGACGGGGAATGATCCGCGCCCGGCCGAATCAGTGCAGCAGCGACCTGCGCAGCAGCCATCAGTGCAGCAGGGATCGGCCAACCAGCATGACGGCCAGCGCCGACAGAATGAGCAATGCCACCATGCGGTGATGGCGCGGCTTGGCGCGGTGGAACGCCCAGGTGCCGATCCGCGACCCGGCAAACACGACGGGGACGGAGGCGGCAGCCCAGATCAGCACATCGCGGGTGACCAGGCCGCGTGCCGCCATCGGGATGAAGGCGGCGGCGCCGGACAGCATGAAATAGACGATCGCGGTCGCCCGCATCCGCGTGGCCGAGTGGCCAAGCGCCAGCAGGTAGACCACGATCGGCGGGCCGCCCATCGACGCCAGTCCGCTGATGATACCCGAGACGGTACCGACGCCAGCGCTGACCAGCCGCGACGGTTTCGGTGGCAGACGCAGGCCGCGATGGATCAGCCATACCGAAAATCCAATGACAGCTCCGATCGCCAGGCGAACCGGGTTGGCCGGCAATGTGGTCAGGATCAGCAGGCCGATCGGCACGCCGATCACCAGCCCGGGCGCCAGCATCCGGACGGCCTGCCAGTCGCACTCGGTCACCGCGGCGCGCAGGCCGACGAGTCCGATGACCACTTGTAGCGTCACCACCAGTGGGACGACCTGTGTCGGCGGCAGCGCCAGGCTGAGCAGGGGAACCGCCGCCAAACCGAAACCGAATCCGGTGAATCCACGCATGATTGCCGCGGCAAGCACACCGATCAAGGTTGCGATCAAGCTGGATATCATTGAGTCGACACGATTTTTGGTTCCTGGACGGCGTTGGGCGGAATTTATCTGTTTCGGATTTTCAGTCAAATCGTGGAGAAAATGATAACAGGCGGGGTTGTCAGCCCAGTCAAAAAGAAGCACTCTAGTCGTCATGGTGCGGGGGACAACCTCTCGCGGTACGAAAAAATACCGCAAATTCACCGTTCTGGTGAATTCCGTTAACGCAATGTTGGTCATTTCGGCCGCGTTGATAGGGCAATATTGTGCCCTAAACCATTACCGAAACGGTTGCTTATATTTTGTTAACCGTTCGCTCCTAATTCAGTGAGGCATGATGAACAAACATTTCGCGACCGCATTCGTTGCGGTTTCAGCACTCCTCGCCGCAACATCGCATGGCGCCTTCGCCCGAAGTCCAGCGCACGGTGTTCGTCCCGCTCACACGGCCCATGTCACCCGCACAAGGCATGTCGTGCGGGCGACCCACCCGATGCGAGCCGCCCACGTCCGCACGACCCATGTGGTTCGGGAGGCCGCGTTTCATCCGGTGGCGGGTGACGAGACCGCCTGGGTTGGTGAATCGGGCAAGGCGTCCTTTTACAGTCAGGTCTATAACGGGCGCCGGTCGGCCAGTGGCATCCGCTTCGACCAGGGCTCAATGACCGCCGCGCACGCCTGGTTGCCGTTTGGAACCAAGGTGCGGGTCGTCCTGGCCGGCACGGACCGCAGCGTCATCGTCACCATCACCGACCGCATCTACTCCCACCACCGCATCGTCGATCTGTCCCGCGCCGCTGCCAGCCAGCTTGGCATCATCCAGCGTGGCCTCGCCGAGGTGACGCTTAACCCGGTCTGACGGTTGCCCCGCGATCCGTGCTACACGTGCGGCGGGGAGGATCGATCATGGCGCAGGATTGTCGCGGGCTGCCGCTGACCGCGGTATCAGGGCAGGCGGCCGCCGCTTTCGACCACGCCGTTGACGGCTATCTGGGCTATCGCGCCGATATGGCCGCGCGCATGGAAGCCCTGATGGCGGCCGATCCGAATTTTGGCCTGGCACATTGTCTGAAGGGCTATCTGGCCCTGATGGGATACCGAGCGGATACCGTTCCGGTAGCGCAGGCGGCCCTGGCGGCGGCGCGGCGTTGCGCGGGAACCGCACGTGAGAAAGCCCATGCCGAGGCGCTGGCCCATTGGGCCGATGGCGACGCGGACCGAGCCGTGGCGGTGTGGGACCATATTCTGCGTGACCATCCGCACGACATCCTGGCGTTCCGACTCGCCCATTTCGTGAATTTCGGGTCGGGCCGGGTCGATGCGATGCTGGCCTCGGTACTGTCGGTCGAGCAGCATTGGAGCGCCGACCTGCCCGGATTCGGCTCGATCCTGGCCTGCCGGTGTTTCGCGCATGAGGAAGCCGGCTACTATCTGGAGGCGGAAAGCGCGGGGCGTGAGGCGGTGCGTCAGGACGCGTCCGATCTATGGGCCGCGCACGGTGTGGCGCATGTGCTGGAGATGACCGGGCGGCGGCTGGAAGGGATCGCCTGGGTCGAGGGGCTGCAATCGCGCTGGGACGGCAGCAACAACCTGAAGCACCATTTGTGGTGGCACCAGGCGATGTATCACCTGGAATTGGGCGATTTCCCCAAGGTCCTGTCGCTGTACGACGCGGGATTCCGCGACCTGGCAGCGCCGCTGACCGAAATGGTGCCGGACCTGTATATCGATGTGCAGAACGCTGCCTCGATGCTGTTCCGGCTTGGGCGGCACGGGATGGAGGTGGGCGACCGCTGGACCGAACTGGCCGACAAGGCCGAGGCCCGGATTGGCGACTGCCGGTCGGCGTTCACCCTGCCGCACTGGATGATGGCGTTGGCGGCAACGGGGCGGGACTCCGCGGCGGAGGCGATGCTGGCGGGCATTCGTGACTTTGCGAGCAGTGGCGGGCCGCTGGCTCGGCTTGTCGGTGACGTCGCCCTGCCGGTGACGCGGGCGGTGCTGGCGAACGGGCAGGGGCGGCATGCCGCGGCGGTGGCAGCGATGCGGCCGGTGCTGAGTGATATGTATCGCTTGGGCGGCAGCCACGCACAGCAGGACGTGCTGGAGCAGGTGTTTCTCGATTCGGCGCTGAAGGCAGGGGCTGACAGCGATGTGCGCCTGATAATGGAACGGGTGGCGGGCCGGCATCCGGTGCCGCCGGCGCGGCGGCGTGGGTACGCGATGGGCGCGCGCATGCTGGCGGGATAGCGGATAGCTTCGGATTGGCGGCGCAATCCTGGCCGGGGGTGCGACATGAATGTGGAAACGTCACGCTTGATCCTGCGCCGTCCCACCTTGTCGGACGTGCCGAGACTTTTCGCGTTCCTGGGTGATGTGGAGGCGATGCGCTACACCCATGCCGACGCTTCGTTGCGTGAGTGCCGTCGCCGGGTTGCGGTCCACGAGTGGCAGCGTCGTCGCAACGGCTATGCACCCTGGACTGTCGTGAGAAAGGCCGATGCCCGCATTATCGGCTGGGGCGGTTTGTATGACGATCCTTTCGATCCGGGCTGGGGTATGGAGGTTGCCTACTCCTTCGAGCCGGCGGCGTGGGGGCAGGGATACGCTTCGGAACTGACCCGGGCGTGCACCACTTTCGCCGACGATGCCCTGGGCCGGCGCGACATTCATGCTTTCGCGCATCGCGACAATATCGGCTCGCAACGGGTGCTGGAGAAAGCGGAATTCACGGTGGTGCGCTTCGTCCCGGAGCTGGATCGACTGCTCTACAGACGTGGCCGTCCGGCGTAGCGACGCGAGACGATAACGGATGGATCAGAAATCCAGTGGGGCGTTGTCGACGACTTCCTTCATGACGAAGAACGTCCGCGTCTGGCGGACGCCGGGCAGGCCGATCAGTTGCTCGCCGTGAATGCGGTTGAAATCCGCCATGTTCGCCACCCGGATCTTCAGGAAGTAGTCGAAGTCACCGGCCACCAGATGGCAGTCGAGGATGAAGCGCAGTTTTGCCACCGCGGCCTCGAACGCCGAGAAGCTCTCCGGGGTCGAGCGGTCCAGCACGACACCGACCATGACCAAGGTGCCTCGGTCGACCTTGTCCGGAGCGACCATCGCCCGGACCCGCGTGATGGTGCCGTCTTCGAACAGGCGCTGCGTGCGGCGGTGGCATGTGGCGGGGCTGACATCGACGCGTTGCGCCAGTTCGGCGTTGGTCAGCCGCCCGTTCTCCTGCAGCAGGCGCAGCATTTTCAGCCCGATCCGGTCGAGGTCAGACGGCATGAGAGGATCTTCCATATTTTCTTCCATTATCGGATAATATGACGAATATTATAGGATATTTACGAGATTATCGGCAATTCTTGATGCATCTTCGGGAGCACCTTTCGTGCGGAGGATGCTAATCATCAGTTCATCGCACCGATAGAAGGAAAGACTGCCATGCTGGAGAAATTCGCCCGCTATCCGCTCACCTTCGGGCCGACGCCGATCGAGAAGCTGGCGCGTCTCGGCGCGCATCTGGGCGGCAAGGTGGACCTCTATGCCAAGCGCGAGGACTGCAATTCCGGGCTGGCGTTCGGTGGCAACAAGCTGCGGAAGCTGGAATACATCATCCCGGACGCAATCGCGTCCAACGCGGATACGCTGGTCTCCATCGGTGGGGTGCAGTCCAATCACACGCGAATGGTCGCGGCGGTCGCCGCCAAGATCGGCATGAAATGCCGCCTGGTGCAGGAAAGCTGGGTGCCGCATGAGGACGCGGTTTACGACCGGGTCGGCAACATCCTGCTCAGCCGCATCATGGGAGCCGATGTGCAGATGGTCGATGAGGGCTTCGACATCGGCATCCGCGAAAGCTGGGAACAGGCCATCGCGGACGTGAAGGCCAAGGGCGGCAAGCCTTACGCGATCCCGGCGGGCGCTTCGGTGCATAAATACGGCGGCCTCGGCTATGTCGGGTTCGCCGAGGAGGTCCGCGTGCAGGAGGCCCAGCTTGGTTTCGCCTTCGACTACATCATCGTTTGCACCGTGACCGGGTCGACCCATGCCGGCATGGTGGTCGGCTTCGCCGCCGATGGCCGAGCGCGTAGGGTGATCGGGATCGACGCGTCCGCGACGCCGGCCCAGACCAAGGCCCAGGTGCTGCAAATCGCCCAGGACACCGCCGCCCTGGTCGAACTGGGGCAGGAGATCGTGGCTGACGATGTCGTCCTGCTCGAGGACTACGCCTATCCGGTCTATGGCGTCCCGTCCGATGAAACCAAGGACGCGATCCGTCTGTGTGCTCGGCTGGAAGGCATGATCACCGATCCGGTCTACGAGGGCAAATCGATGCAGGGAATGATCGATCTGGTAAAGAAAGGGTATTTCCCGGAGGGGTCAAAGGTCCTTTATGCGCATCTCGGCGGCGCCCCGGCGATCAACGGGTATGCCTATACGTTCCGGAACGGTTGACCCGGGTGGACGCGCGCGGTGCGGGGCCCGCGGTGGAGTTGACGCCGCTTCGCCCGCATCAGAACGGCATGACGGATGGGGTCAACCGAAGAGTCGGCGTCAACGCCGGATGGTATGAGACCGTTACAGGTTCAAATTATGCACTGATCGCCGCGTGTGGGACGTGCCAAACCCGGTGCCAAGCCCGGGGTGTGCCCGACAAGGGACCACAGACCAAACGCCGGTTCGGCCTCTATCCGCGCCGCAATCAGCCCCCCGCTTCAAGCTCGTCGATAAATCCGGAGATCACGTCCAGCCCCTTGCTCCAGAACGCCGGGTCGGAGGCATCCAGGCCGAACGGCGCCAGCAGTTCCTTGTGCCGTTTCGTGCCCCCGGCCTTCAGCATGTCCAGATACTTCGCCTGGAACCCTGGATGGCCGCCCTGGAACACCGAATACAGCGCATTCACCAGGCAATCTCCGAACGCGTAGGCGTAGACGTAGAACGGCGAGTGGATGAAGTGCGGCACGTAAGACCAGAACACGCTGTATTCGGGGGTGAATTCGAATGCCGGACCCAGGCTCTCGGTCTGCACCTGCATCCACAGCTCGCCGATCCGTTCCGGCAGCAGCTCTCCCGACCGGCGTTCGTCGTGCAGCAGGGTCTCGAACTGATAGAATGCCACCTGGCGGACGACCGTGTTCAGCATGTCCTCGGTCTTGGCGGCCAGCATCAGGCGGCGCTGCGCCGGGCCGGCGGAATCCAGCAGTGAGCGGAAGGTCAGCATCTCACCGAAGACGCTCGCGGTTTCCGCCAGGGTCAGCGGGGTGCCGCACATCAGCGCGCC
>DATAZJ010000394.1:0-1652 GCA_036272115.1 Rhodopila sp.
TGGCTGTGGCGGGGACTGGCGGGGAGTGGCGGTGACGGGGGCTGGGCGTGGCGGGGGTTGGCTGTGGTGGGGTTGGCGTGGGGTGCGGGTGGTTAGAGGGGTTCGGTGTCCAGGGCGTAGCCGGCGGTGCGGACGGTGCGGACGACGTCGAGTTCGTTGTCGCCGTTGATCGATTTGCGCAGGCGGCGGATGTGGACGTCGACCGTTCTTGGCTCGACATGGATGTCGGGGCCCCAGACGGCGTCGAGCAGTTCCTCTCGGGAGAAGACCCGGCGGGGATGCTGCATGAAGAATTCCAGCAGGCGGAATTCGGTGGGGCCGAGATGGACGCGGCGGTCGTTGCGGGTGACACGATGGGCGGCGAGGTCGATCTCGATGTCGTGGAAGACAAGCTGGCCCTTCAGCGGCACGGTGCTGGAGCGGCGCAGCAGGGCGCGCATGCGGGCCAGCAGGGCTTCGATGTTGAACGGTTTGGTGATGTAATCGTCGGCGCCGGTGTTGAGGCCGCGGACGGCGTCCTGGTCCTCGGTGCGGGCGGTGACCATGATGACGGGCAGGTCGCGGGTGGCGGGCTTGCGGCGGATCTGGCGGCAGACCTCGATGCCGGACATCACCGGCAGCATCCAGTCGAGCAGCACGAGGTCGGGCTGCGCCTCGGCGATGCGGGTCAGGGCTTCCTGGCCGTCGCCGGCTTCCTCGACGCGGAAGCCCTGTTTTTCCAGGTTGTAGCGCAGCATGGTGGCAAGCGCGGCCTCATCCTCCACCACCAATACCAGTGGCTTGGGCAGGCTGGATATTCCGTCGAGCATGATCGCTCCCGTGGGTTATTCTTTGGGTCTAACGACTGCATAGGCGGACGTGTCACCCTTGGGGCGGACGTCCGGTATCACTTCGCCTTCGACTGAGTAATAAACCGTCTCGGCGATGTTGGTGGCGTGGTCGCCGATGCGCTCCAGGTTCTTGGCGATGAACAGCAGGTGCGTGCAGGGCGTGATGTTGCGCGGATCTTCCATCATGTAGGTGATCAGCTCGCGAAACAGCGCATTGTAGATGTCGTCCACCACGCGGTCGGAGCGCCACACCTCGATCGCCTTTTCGGTGTCGCTGGTGCCGAGGGCGTCGATGATGGATTTCAACTGGTCCTGCACCATGTGGGCCATGTGGGCGAGGCCGGCCAGCGAGTAGGGCAGGTTGAACTGGGCGAGCACGATGCTGCGCTTGGCGACGTTGGCGGCGTAATCGCCGATGCGTTCCAGGTCGCCGGTGATCTTCAGGGCGGCGACGATCCGCCGCAGGTCGCCGGCCATCGGCTGGCGCAGGGCCAGCATGCGGATGACGAACTGCTCGACTTCGCGTTCCAGGCGGTCGACCTTGGGGTCTTCCTCCACCGCCCGGGTGGCGGCGCTGCTGTCGCGGTTCATGATCGCCTCGGCCGCCATGGCGACCTGGCTTTCGACGATACCGCCCATCTCGGTCAGCATATCCCGCAAGTGCTTCAAATCATTATCGAAACTCTTCACCAAATGCTCGGTCGCGTCGGACATCGATACGGTCCTTTATGTCTTAGCCGAAACGGCCGGTGACGTATTCCTGCGTACGCTTCTGCTTCGGCGAGGTGAAAATCTGCCCCGCCGGCGCGCACTCCACCATCT
>DATAZJ010000395.1:0-2102 GCA_036272115.1 Rhodopila sp.
CCGGCCGCCGCGTCGCCCTGTCGCTGTCCGACGCCTTCTGCGTCAACCGCCACCGCGCCGCGTTCCTCGATCTGGTCGCCAACCACGTCGACATCCTGTTCGCCAACGAAACCGAGATAACCGCCCTCTACGAGCGCAACACCTTCGAGGAAGCCGCCGAGGCCGCCCGCAAGGACGTCGCCCTCGCCGCCCTGACCCGCAGCGAAGCCGGCAGCCTGATCATCCATGGCGCCGAAACCGTGACGGTCGCCGCGCAGCCCACCAAGGTCGTGGACACCACCGGTGCGGGAGACGCCTACGCCGCCGGTTTCCTCGCCGGCCTGACCGCCGGCAAACCGCTGGCTCTGTGCGGCCGGATGGGCAGCATCGCGGCGTCGGAGATCATCAGCCACTACGGCGCGCGCCCGGAAACCGACCTGCGCAAGCTGATGCCGGCTTGACCGGCGCGCCTCACGCTCCGTCGCCATGGTCGGGTAAGCCTTACGGTTCCTCGTCATGGCCGGGCGCGTCCCGGCCATCTTCGTACCGGCGGACGGAGCGCGGATGGCCCAGCCGCCGCATCCCATGACCACATAGAGGACACGATGATCCTGCACGCGATCCAGGCCGGCGACGGCCCGCCCGTCGTCCTGCTGCACGGCCTGTTCGGCGCCGCCCGCAACTTCGGCGCCGTCCAGCGTGCCATTGCCCCGCGCTTCCGGGTCATCGCGCTGGACATGCGCAACCACGGCGACAGCCCGCACGCGCCCGACATGCGCTACCCCACCCAGGCAACCGACGTCCACGAAACCCTGCTGTCCCTCGGCATCGACAAGGCCGCCGTCATCGGCCACTCCATGGGCGGCAAAACCGCCATGGCGCTTGCCCTGCAATACCCGGAAACGGTCGGCCGCCTGATGGTGGCCGACATCGCCCCCGTCAACTACCAGCACGGCAACGACATCATAGCCCAGGCGATGGCCGCGATCCCCCTGACCCCGACGCTAACCCGCCAGCAAGCCGGCGCAGCCCTGACCGACGCCGTTCCCCGCCCCGATATCCGATCCTTCCTGCTGCAAAACCTGCGCGTCGGCGCCGATCCGCGCTGGCGCATCGGCCTGACCGAGATCGCCGCCGCCGTCCCCGACCTGGAAGGCTGGATCGACCTGCCCGGCACCTACACCGGCCCGACCGTGTTCGTGACCGGCGCCAACTCCGACTACGTCCGCCACGAACACCGGCCCGCCATCCGATCCCAGTTCCCCGCCGCCCGCTTCGTCGCGGTCAAGAACGCCGGCCATTGGGTCCACGCCGACAATCCCGCCGGCTTCCTGTCAGTGGTTGAGGCCTTCCTGCACGACTGGCGATAGATCACCGCGACGCGGCGGGCAACCGCAACGGCAACAGGAACGTCATCGCCACCGCGGCCCCCGCCCCGCACACCAGAAACACATCGAGCGCCGGCAGCGCGGCGATCGCCGGAGCGGTCACCGTTGGCGCCAGCGCCTGCGCCAGCAGCACCGGCACGGCCAGCCAGCCCAACAGCGCCGCGTATCCCGCCGGCCCGAATATCGCCAGCGGCAGCGTGCCCCGGTTGATCGTCAGGATACCGTTGCTCATCCCGTACAGCACCGCGAAACCCATCGCCGCGTAAGCCCCGCCGAACAGCAGCAACACCGCTCCGACCGGAAACAGCACTGCCCCGACCCGAGCCTTGATCAGCAGGTTGATCCGCGGGCCGATGACATATTCCAGCAGCCGCCCGGCGACCTGGGCGGGACCGATCAGCGCGGCAACCCCGACCGCCTCCGCCGCGGTCAGGTCGATTCCGTGCAACAACGACAGGATATGCACCGCGATGGTGGAGGTAATGAACCAGCGCAACGAGAAGAACGCCCCCAGCAACACCAGCGCACGCCGCTGCGCCGATGAACGAGGCGCCTCGCCCGCCAGATCGTCCCGCCGTAGCCGGGGGGGCGCCGGTGGCACCAGCAGCCCCCCGGCGACCTGGGCGGGACCGATCAGCGCGGCAACCCCCACCGCCTCCGCCGCGTACAGGTCGATTCCGTGCAACAACGACATGATATGCACCGCGATGGTGGAGGTAATGAACCAGCGCAACG
>DATAZJ010000396.1:0-2996 GCA_036272115.1 Rhodopila sp.
CGACGCCAAGGCCTTCCCGCTGTTCATGCCGTCGGTGTTCCCCGCCATCAAGGCGGACACGCTGGAAGAACTCGCGACCAAAATGAAAATCGACCCCACCAAGGTCCGCGAAACCATCGACACCTTCAACAAGGCAGTCAAACCCGGCCAGATCTTCGACAACCTGAAGCTCGACGGAAACGCCACCGCCGGCCTGACGCCCAACAAGACCAATTGGGCCCGTTCGGTGGACAAACCGCCATTCTACGGCTACCCGCTACGGCCCGGCATCACCTTCACCTACCTCAGCGTCAAGGTGAACGACAAGGCACAGGTGCTGATGGACAACGGCCAGACCGCCGGCAACCTGTTCGCATCAGGCGAGATCATGTCCGGCAATATTCTCGGCAAGGGCTACCTCGCCGGCTTCGGAATGACCATCGGAACCGTATTTGGCCGCATCGCCGGCCAGGAGGCAGCTCGTCGTGCAAGAAACTGACGCCGTAATAAACGCTCGGCGGGAAATGGAAATCTGCAACGCCTGCCGCTACTGCGAGGGTTTTTGCGCCGTCTTCCCCGCGGTCGAACTGCGCCGCGAATTCTCCGCCGGCGACCTCAGCTACCTCGCCAACCTCTGCCACGGCTGCCGAGGCTGTTACTACGCCTGCCAATACAGCCCGCCCCACGAATGGGGCATCAACGTCCCCAAGGCCCTGGCGGAAGTCCGAGCGGAAAGCTACGCCGAATATGCCTGGCCGAAGCCGCTGGCGTCGATGTTCAATCGCAACGGCACCGTAGTGTCGCTGATCGCCGCGCTCGGTATCGCCATCGTGCTGATCCTGAGCATGCTTCTGAACTCGCCAGGCAACTTCTTCGGCGCGCACGGCACCGCGGCGGAATCGTTCTACGAGGTCATTCCGCTCTGGGCGATGCAGATCGTCGCTCTCCTGACGTTCGGCTTTTCGCTGGTGGCGCTGGCGATGGGTGCGCGGAACTTCTGGCGCGATGCCGGGCCGCGTGAAAAAATCGGCCCGACGGCGATCGCCATCGCGCTATGGGACGTGCTGACGCTGAAGAACCTCGGCGGTGGTGGTAACGGCTGCAACGACAATTCCGAAGCGTTCTCCATGCGCCGCCGCTACCTGCACCATGCGATGTTCTACGGCTTCCTGCTGTGCTTCGCCGCGACGACGGTCGGCTTCATCTATCATTCGTTCCTGGGCTGGCCGGCGCCGTACCCGTTCGTCAGCGCGCCGGTCCTGCTGGGCACCGTCGGCGGCGTGCTGATGCTTGTTGGCACCATCGGATTGTTCGCGATGAAGCTGGTCGACGATCCGCTGCCGTCGGTGCGCCGTCTGCTGGGCGGCGACGTCGCGCTGCTGATGCTGCTGGCGATGATCGCCCTGACCGGCCTGGTGCTGCTGGCGGTGCGCGCCACCGGCGCCATGGGCCTGGCGATGGCGGTCCATCTGGGCTTCATCCTGGCGTTCTTCGTCGTGCTGCCATACTCGAAGATGGTGCATGGCGTTTACCGGTCCGCCGCGCTGCTGCGCCGGGCGATGGAGCGAAACATGAAGCCCCTGGGCGGCGAGTAGCTATCCCGCCCAGGCGGTCACGAAATCGCGGGCTTCCGGCCGCGGGATGGGCGACGGACCGCCCGCCCGCGTGCCGATATACAGAAAGCCGATGATGTCATCGTCCTCGGCCAGCCCCAGCGCCGTTTTCACGGTCGGGTCATAGGCGGGCGCGCCGGTCTTCCACACCGCGCCATAGCCCATGGCGGGCGCCGCCAGCATGATCGTCTGCGCCGCGGCCGACGCCGATGCGATCTGCTCGATCTCAGGTATCTTGTGGCCCTTGCGCACCTTTGCCGCCACCACGACGATCACCGGCGCGCGGAACGCCTTGTCCCGTTCGCGCTGCAATTCGGCGTCGGACACCGTGGGAACGCGCCGCCGCAGTGAATCCGCCATCACCGAGCCGAACGCCGCCCGATGCGGTTCATCGATCACCACGAAATGCCACGGCCGCAGCCGCCCATGATCCGGCGCCCGCACCGCACTGTCGAAAATCCGGTTCAGTTCCTCGGCCGAGGGGCCCGGGGATTCCAGCTTCAGCGCCGATTCCCGGCTCAACATCAGTTCAAGCGCGTCCATGGCGGTCCTCCATGGCCGATAACCTAAGCATCTCCCGCGGTTTCGCCAACCATGGACTGCCTCTCCTTGTCTTGTCGTCTGCCGGCCCCTACGCCACAGTGCCGGCGATTGGAGACATTTTATGACCCGAGTCCTGCATCGCTCCGGCGCCATTCCTCCCATCGCGGTCCGGGGCGAGGGCATTTATCTCCATACCGAAGGCGGACAGGCGATCATCGATGCATCCGGCGGGGCGGCCGTCGCCTGCCTGGGCCATGGCAACCGTCGCGTCGCCGAGGCCATTGGGCATCAGGCCGCCACCATGGCCTATGCGCATACTGGCACGTTCTCCAACCAGCCGGCCGAGGACCTCGCGGATATCATCCTCCGCGATGAACCGGGCGGACTGACCAGGGCCTGGTTCTGCTCGTCGGGCTCCGAGGCCAATGAGGCCGCGATCAAGCTGGCCCGTCAGTATTTCCTGGAGATCGGCCAACCCCAGCGCACCCGCACCATCGCCCGCCGCCAATCCTATCACGGCACCACGCTCGGTGCCCTGGCGGCCGGCGGCAACATGATGCGCCGAGCGTATTTCGAACCGATCCTGAGCCAGGCGCACAGCCTGGTATCACCGTGCTTCGCCTACCGCTTCAAGCATGATGGCGAGTCCGACGCGCAATACCTCGATCGCCTGACCCGGGAACTGGATGCGGAGTTCCAGCGCCTCGGCCCCGATACGGTGATGGCCTTCCTCGCCGAACCCGTCGTCGGCGCCACCACCGGCTGTGTCACCGCGATTCCGGGCTACTTCGCCGCGGTGCGAGCGATCTGCGACCGCTACGGCGCGTTGCTGATCCTGGATGAGGTGATGTGCGGCATGGG
>DATAZJ010000397.1:0-5372 GCA_036272115.1 Rhodopila sp.
CGAACGGACTCCCGATTGGCTGTCGTTCTTTATGTTCACCTTCTTTACTGATCGCGACGGCAAGATGCAGTTGGCCGCATTGGCGCAGTCCGGGTTCGACCCGCTGTCGCGCACCTGCCGCTTCATGCTGACCGAAGAAGCGCACCATATGTTCGTGGGCGAAACCGGTGTCAGCCGCGTCCTGCAGCGCACGGCGGAGGCGATGAAGGAAGCCGGCATCGACGACCCTTATGATATCGAGCGCGTGCGGGCGCTGGGCGTCATCGATCTGCCGACGATCCAGAAAAAAGCCAATCTGCATTTCTCGCTGACGCTGGATTTGTTCGGTAACGAAATCAGCACCAACGCGGCGAATGCGTTCAACGCCGGGCTTAAAGGGCGGTATCGCGAGGACAAGCTGACCGACGATCATCAGCTTATGGCTTCGGTCTATCCGGTGCAGCGGCCGCGTGGGGGGGAGATCGTCCGAGAGGACGTACCGGCGCTGTCGGCGCTGAACATGCGGCTGCGCGACGATTATGTGGAGGACGCCGCCGTCGGCGTCACACGCTGGAACCGCGTGCTGGAACGGGCTGGGACCACATTCCGCATGACCTTGCCGCATGTCGCCTTCAACCGCCGCATCGGCGAGTTCAGCGCCATCCACACGGACACGACCGGCACCGTACTCACCACCGACAACTGGCACGCTCGGCGGGAGTCGATGTTGCCGTCCATTGGCGACAATCTGTTCATCAACAGCCTGATGCGGCCGTCGTTGCAACCCGGGGCGTATGCCGGCTGGATCGCCCCACCTCGCGTGGGGGTCGACAATATGCCGGGTGATTTCTCCTATGTCCGGCTGGAATCCTGACGCACGGTAGCCACCACGCCGGATTCGCCGCTATCCTGGCCGACAGCCAAGGAGCGGTCGCCATGACCATCGATGTCGCCAAGCCAACCGAACACCCAGCCGGTGCCTCGCGCTTGGCCATTGCCGACTGTGACATCCACCAGTCGCCCAAACTGGGGATGAAGGGGCTTTATCCGTATCTGGAGAAGCGCTGGCAGGATCATCTGGAGATGTTCGGCCCACTGCCGAAGCAGGCATTCGAGGCAGGGCCGGCTTATCCCAAGAGCCAGCCGGATGCATCGCGGCGGGATGCCTGGCCGCCCAACGGCGGTCGTCCGGGCAGCGACCTGGCGTTCATGCGATCTCACCATCTCGATCCGCATAACATCGCGCTTGGCGTGCTGAACATGATCCGCCCGCATCCAGGCAGCTTCCAGAACGGCTATTTGGCGGATGCACTGTGCCAGGCGATGAACCGCTGGCAGGTGGCGGAATGGACGCAGCCAGAACCGAGACTGAAAGGGTCGATCCTGGTGCCGTATGAGGACGGCGAGGCCTCGGCCGCGGAAATCGAACGCTGGGCCGGGCACTCCGACTACGTGCAGGTCCTGCTGCTGAGCCGCACCGCCGAACCGGCCGGGCAGAAGCGGTATTGGCCGATCTATCGCGCGGCGTCGGAGGCTGGGCTGCCCGTCGGCATCCACGCGTTCGGCTTCGGCGGCTTTCCGGTGTCGGGCGGCGGTTGGCCGTCATTCTATATCGAAGACATGGTCGGCCATGCGCAATCCTGCCAGACAATGCTGAGCAGCATGGTGCTTGAAGGGATTTTCGAACGATTTCCGAGACTGAAGATCGTGGTCGTGGAGGCCGGCTTTGCCTGGCTGCCGTCCCTGGCGTGGCGGCTGGATAAACTGTGGCACCGGCTGCGGGCAGAACTGCCGCATGTGAAACGCCCACCATCGGAGTACATCCGCGATCATATCTGGCTGACGACTCAGCCGATGGAGGAGCCGGCGCTGAAATCCCAGGCATTGGACGCGATCGATTGGATCGGCTGGGACCGGCTGCTGTTCGCGACCGACTATCCGCATTGGGATTACGACGATCCGGCGCACGTGCTGCCACCCAACGTCGACCCTGGACGGCGCCGCGATTTCTTTCGCAACAACGCTCGGGCGCTTTACGGCGTCTAACCCGTAGCGGGTCGTCTGGCTTGCTAACGTCGGCCGTCTGCCTACTATTCGGTAGGGACGGAGGAACGACGGCAATGATCACGAAGTTTGACAGCCTTTTCGCGGGCCACACGGACGTTGAGGACATCGGTTACGGTGGCATTCCGATCAATGACCGGCTGTATGACAACGCCCACCTGTCGACCGCTTTGTCCAAGGCGGAGCACATCGCGCAGAAGATGGACGGGCTTGGCTACTCGACCTTCTGGATGGCGGAGCACCACTTCCAGCGCGAAGGCACCGAGTGCATTCCAAACGTGCTGCTAATGGCGCTGCACCTGACGCATCTGACCAGGAACATCAACATCGGCTGCGGTTTCAACGTGACCCCGATGTGGCATCCGCTGCGCTTGGCCGAGGATTACGCCATGGCCGATATTCTGTCGCACGGACGCGTGGTGTTCGGGGTCGCGCGTGGCTATCACACGCGGGAAGTCGAAACGTTTGGCTCGCCGCTGATCGACCAGGATGCCAATCGCGAACTGTTCGAGGAACAGGTCGACATCATCTTCAAATCGTTCAGAGAGGAGTCGTTCTCGCACAAGGGCAAGCACTATACCTTGCCGCCGGAAGTGCCGTATCGCGGCTATACGTTGAAGGAACTGACTCTGGTGCCTCGGCCTGCTCGGCTGCCAGTGGAGTGTTGGCAGCCGATCCAGGGCGGATCGGATCGGGCGCTGGCGTTCATGGCGAAGCACGGTATCCAGGGTATGGTCGGCGGCGGCTCGGCCGAGGGCGGGGCGATGCACAGCGTCGTGCTGAAATGGCAGGCCGAACATGCCAAGATCGGCAAGCATATCGACCTGGGCGAGCGGCTTTGCTTCGGTTTCCACTTCTACATGGGCGACAGCAAAGAGCAGTGCATCCGCGACGCGGCGAAATATTACGAAGAGAATATGAAAATGTTCGGTGAGTTGCGGCTGAGCCGAGCGATGACGGATGAGCAAATCGAGATCATGCGCGACCGCACGAAGGCACCGACGGCGAAGTTGCCGCGGATCGAGGATGCGGTGAAATCCGGCGGGTTCCTGACTGGGTCGGCCGATGAGATCATCGGTCATCTGAAAGCGTTGGAAAAGGCCTATCCGGGCCTGGATCGGATCTCAATCAGTCCGTCTCTCGGCGTGCCGGAGGCGGTGATTCTGGAACAGGTGGAGCGGTTCGCGAAAGAGGTTATGCCGGCGTTCAAAGGGTCTCGGGTCGAGGTGAAAGAGGCGGCGCCGGCGAAATAATCCGGCTTCGCCCGGCGTTTATCCCTTCAGAACCTCGACCATCGTGCTGCCGAGGGTGGCGGGGCTGTCGGCCACATGGATGCCGGCACTGCGCATGGCGTCCATTTTGGCGGCGGCGGTATCCTTGCCGCCGCTGATCACCGCACCGGCATGGCCCATACGGCGACCCGGCGGCGCGGCGGCCCCGGCGATGAAGCCGACCACGGGCTTTTTCATCTTGTTATGCGACAGGAAGTCGGCCGCGTCGGTCTCGCTCTGGCCGCCGATCTCACCGATCATGACGATCTGTTTGGTTTCGGGGTCGGCCAGGAACATTTCCAGGACCTCGATGAAATCGGTGCCCTTGACTGGGTCGCCGCCAATGCCGACGCAACTTGTCTGGCCCAGGCCAGCGGCAGTGGTCTGCGCCACAGCTTCATAAGTCAGCGTGCCGGAACGGGAGACGATCCCGACGGTGCCGCGCTTGTGGATGTGGCCCGGCATGATGCCGATCTTGCACTCATCCGGGGTGATCACACCGGGGCAGTTCGGCCCGATCAGACGGGATCTGGAACCGGTGAGGGCGCGCTTTACCCGCACCATATCCAACACCGGTATACCCTCGGTGATGCAGATGATCAGCGGAAATTCGGCGTCGATTGCCTCCAGGATCGCATCTGCGGCGAAGGGCGGCGGCACGTAGATCACGGTAGCGTCGGCACCGGTCCTTTCCCGGCATTCCCACACCGTGTCGAACACCGGCAGATTGAGATGGGTCGTGCCACCCTTTCCCGGTGTCACGCCGCCGACCATTTTTGTGCCGTAAGCGATCGCCTGTTCGGAGTGGTAGGTGCCCTGGGCGCCGGTGAAACCTTGGCAGATGACCTTGGTCGAAGCATTCACAAGAACCGACATCTATGCAGCCTCCCGCACGGCTTTGACGATTTTCTCGGCTGCGTCTTCCAGATTGTCGGCGGCAACGATCGGCAGGTTGGATTTTGCGAGGATTTGCTTGCCCAGATCGACGTTGGTACCGGCGAGGCGCACCACCAACGGAACGGACAACTGCACGTCGCGCGCGGCGGAAACCACGCCTTCGGCGATGACATCGCAGCGCATGATGCCGCCGAAGATATTGACCAGAATGCCTTCGACATTGGGATCGGACAGGATGATCTTGAACGCCGCCGTCACGCGTTCCTTGGTCGCGCCGCCGCCGACGTCCAGGAAGTTGGCAGGCGCCATGCCGTAAAGCTTGATGATGTCCATGGTCGCCATGGCGAGGCCGGCGCCGTTGACCATGCAGCCGATGTTACCATCCAGCGCGACGTAATTCAGTTCGAACTTGGCGGCTTCCAGCTCCTTGGGATCCTCTTCCGCCTCATCCCGCAGCTTTTCCAGTTCGGGATGGCGGAACAGGGCGCTGTCGTCGAAGCTGACCTTGGCATCCAGAGCGACGACGTCGCCGGCGCCGGTGACAACCAGTGGGTTGATCTCGATCACCGCGCAATCCAAGGCGGTGAAAGCCTGATACGTCGCGGCGACAAATTTGCCGAAGGAGGATGCTTGCTTGCCGGTCAGACCGAGGCCGGCGGCCAGACGGCGGCCGTGGAAGCCGGAAATGCCTGACGCGGGATCGATACCAACACGGAGAATCTTCTCGGGATGATTGGCGGCGACATCCTCGATCTCCATCCCGCCCTCGGTGGAGGCGATGATGGTGACGCGGCCGCTGATGCGATCGACCAGCAGGGAGACGTAGAGTTCGCGGGCGATGTCGCAGCCGGCCTCGACGTAGACGCGGCGTACCGGCTTGCCGTGTTCGCCGGTCTGTTTGGTGACAAGGGTGTGGCCGATCATGGCCTCGGCGGCGGTTCGGACTTCGGCGGGGGAGCGGGCCAGGCGGACGCCGCCCTTGCCGTTGGGGTCGTCGGCGAAGCGGCCGGCGCCGCGGCCGCCGGCGTGGATCTGGGATTTTACCACGTAAACCGGGCCGGGTAACTTGGTGGCCGCGGCTTCGGCTTCTTCCGGCGTCCAGGCGACATACCCATCCAGCACCGTGACGCCGTAGCGTTTCAGCAATTCCTTGCCCTGGTA
>DATAZJ010000398.1:0-6057 GCA_036272115.1 Rhodopila sp.
ATGGGCTGTTCACCCTGCTTGCAGCCTATCAAGACGCGAGATGCTCCCGGTGAGGAAACCAGCAACTGGAGAGCCGTGTGCGGGAGATCCGCACGCACGGTTCGGAGGGCGGGGGGCGAAGGCCTCCCGACCCCTATCGGGCAGAGCGGCGGGGTTGCGCGTGCTGTGACGGGGTAGAGTGGCGGGCTTGCGCCCGCCATGTTGGGGCGGCATCGCGTGCGTGGATGCCGGGGTGGGCGGCCTACTTGCAGGCGGTGATCATGATCTCCACCAGCACGTCCGGGGCGGCCATTTCGGACTGCACGCAGGCGCGCACCGGGGCGCCGTCTTTCGGCAGCCATGGGGTCCAGACTTCGTTCATCAGCACGCGGTCCTTGATGTGCTTTACCCAGATCAGCGCTTGCAGCATGCGGGTCTTGTCGGTGCCGTGATGCTCCAGCATCGCGTCGATCTGCGCCAGGACGTCGGCGGTCTGGCCCTTGATGTCCTGCTTGGTGTCGCGCGCGGTGATGCCCGGCAGATAGACGAACCCATGATATTCGACGGCCTTGGAAAGGATCGGGCCGGGTTCGGTGCGGATGATCTTGCTCATGGACGGCTCCTGGTTGGAAAGGATCGCAGCCTTCTAAGCCAAGAGGCCGCCGTCGGCCAGAGAGCATGACCTGGCTGCCCGACTTGACCCGGGGTGCGATCCTGGCGTCGGATGCCGCCCTCAGCGAGGGTTCGTCATGAAAATATGCATCTATGGTGCCGGTGCGATCGGCGGCCACCTTGCGGCCCGGCTGTACAAGGCCGGGGCCGAGGTCTCCGTCATCGCCCGCGGCGCGCATCTGGCCGCCATCCAGGCGAACGGCCTGACCGTCCATGCCGTGGATGGCGAACATCGCGCGTTGGTGCGGGCATCGGCCGATCCGGCGGAACTTGGGGCGCAGGACGCGGTGTTCGTCACCGTGAAGGCGCCGGCGCTGCCTGCGGTCGCTGCCTCGATCAAGCCGTTGCTGGGTGCCGATACGGCGGTCGCCTTCGTCATGAACGGTATCCCGTGGTGGTATTTCGATCATCTTGCCGGCCCGCACGAGGGCACCTCTCTGCCGCGCATCGATCCGGACAATGCGTTGCGGCGCGCGCTTGGGCCAGGGCGGACGATCGGTGGTGTGGTGTATTCGGCCAGCGCGGTCGTCGAACCCGGTGTCGTCGATGTGGAGCAGCCGAAAAGCCGTTTCATCCTGGGGGAGCCGGATGGCTCGATGTCGGACCGGGTGACGACGCTGGCGGGCCTGATCACCAAGGGCGGGGTCAGCGGCGAGGCAACGCCGGCGATCCGCACCGAGATCTGGAACAAGCTGATCAGCAATCTTGCGGGCGGCACCCTGGCGGTGCTGTCCGGCAGCGCGCCCAAGGGGGTCTATGTCGAACCGGCGGTGGAACAGGCCAGCCTGCGGATGATGAACGAGGCCACCGCCATCGCCCAGGCGCTGGGCGCCGATCCGACCACCGATCATGCGCGCCGGATCAACGGGCAGCGCTCGATGGATCACAAGCCCAGCATCCTGCAGGACCTGGAACTCGGCCGCCCGATGGAGATCGACGGCATGTTCGACGCGCCGCTGGCCCTGGCGCATCTGGCCGGGGTCGAGGTGCCGACGCTGGAGCTGCTGGTCGCGCTGTGCAAGCTGCGCGCCCGCACCGCCGGGCTTTATGGCTAACGGCCAGACTTTATAATCAAGGGAGATTCAATTCATGGAAATGCGCATTTTCGGCCGCTCCGGCATGCGGCTTTCGATCCTCGGTTTCGGCTGTGGCGCCGTCGGCGGCCTGATGGTGCGGGGGTCGGCCGCCGATCAGGACAAAGCCATCGGCCTCGCGCTGGATGCCGGCATCAATTATTTCGACACCGCCGTGCAGTACGGCAACGGTGTGTCGGAAACGAATCTCGGCCGGGTCATGGCGGGCGGCAGGCGGGCTGGCATTGCCGTGGGCACCAAGGTTCGCGTTCCGTCGGCGCGATTCGGTGCGATTGCCAAGACGATCGCCGAGTCCATGGATGGCAGCCTGCAGCGGCTGAAGATGGACCACGTCGATATCTTTCACCTGCATAATCCCATCACCATGGCCGGTGGCGGCGAGAGCCTGAGTGCGGCGCAGGTGCGCAATGAGGTCGTTCCGGCGTTCGACGCACTGCGCAAGGCGGGCAAGACCCGTTTCCTCGGTATCACCGCGATCGGCGATACCGAGGCGCTGCACCAGGTCATCGATGCCGAGGTGATCGACAGTGCCCAGGTCAGCTACAACATGCTGAACGCCTCGGCCGCCACGGCGCTGCCGCCGAACTATCCGGCGCAGGACTATGGCCGGCTGTTCGATCACACCCAGAAGGCGGGCGTCGGTGTGGTTGGTATCCGCGTCCTGGCCGCCGGTGCGCTGACCGGCACGGCGGAACGTCATCCCATTGCCAGCGCGCCGCCGGAACCCATCGGGTCCGCGCACAGTCACGAGATGGACCTGGAACGCGCCCGCCGGCTGATGCCGCTGGTGAGCGAAGGCTTTGCCGGCAGCCTGGCCGAGGCGGCGACTCGTTTCGCCATCACGCATAAGGCGATGGGCTCGATCCTGGTCGGCATGGCGACGGTGGCGGAATTCGAGGCCAGTCTCGCCGCGGTGCTGAAAGGCCCGTTGCCGCAGGCCGCGCTGGATCGGCTGAATGCGCTGACGGCGGGATTTTCGGGGGAGGCGCGGTAAGCGAGACTGCCTCACGTTCACGTGTTTTTGATCTGACGGCTCGAATTGTCTCATGTCAAAATAAACGATGCGTACTTAGACGCCGTGCCAATGCGTATAGCAATGAATGTGTGGGGCTGAACCCCATCTGGCCGGATCCGTAGCAAGGCTCCAACGAGAGCAATCCTGGGTCCATCATGCCGGCCGTTCAAAGTTTGTTAACTAAAATGCCCTATCTTGATGGCGGCTGACCGGTATCGAATCGAAAGATCCCGGGCGCCGCCATCATTTTATCGGGATTTTCATGCATTTTTCCGCAACTATCGGCAGCCCTCGCAATGGTGTGCATGGTGGGGCGGATAGTTGGCTGCTGTGTCGTACGGGATCGTTCCTCTGTGCCCTGCGGCTGACAGATGTTATTGAGATCATGCCGTTGCTGCCCACAGAAACGATCGCCGGCGCACCGCCCTTCGTGCTCGGCCTGGCGATTATTCGTGGCTCGCCGACGCTGGTCGTCGATATCGGGCAGTTGCTTGGCGGGCGCGGCCCGTCACCGCGGCGACAGGTCACGATCAAGGTGGGCACCCGCATCGTTGCCCTTGCGGTCGACAGCGTAGCGGGCGTCAGATCGATGGAAATCGCCGATACGGCCACCGCTTTGCCGCCGCTGCTGCGGGAAGCCGCGAACGATGCGGTGTCGGCGATCGGACGTCACGACGCCGATCTGCTGCTGTTCCTCGACACGGCCAGGATCGTGCCCGAGTCTCTTTTCGAGACCATCGGCGCGGCGGTCGGGTGACGGGTTTGCCTGACGCACTGGAACGGTTTCGGACTCTGATCGCCCGCCGGATGGGTCTGCGGTTCGATGACGACAGACTTGAATTCCTCGGCAACGTGTTGCGGCGGCGGCTGAACGATCTCGGCCGGACCGGCGATTTTTATCTCGATGGCCTCGAACAACGGCCATCGGCTGCTGAAATCGGCGCCCTCGCCGACGAACTCACGGTGGGCGAGACTTATTTCTTCCGCAACAATGAACAATTTCGCGCGCTGGCCCAGATCATCCTGCCGGAGCGCATGCTGGCCCGCGAAATGGCGAAGGAACTGCGCCTGCTGTCGGCTGGCTGTGCCTCGGGCGAAGAGGCGTATTCCATTGCCATGGTGGTTCGCGACACCATCGCCGATTCCGCCTGGAATGTGCAGATCGGTGCGTTCGACATCAATCCGGTGGCGTTGGCGAAAGCCGCCGCCGCGCGCTACGCACCCTGGGCATTGCGGGAGACATCGCCCGATCTGCGGCAAAAATGGTTTCATCCGGATGGGCGGGGGATGCGGCTGGACGAGAGGATACGCCGAGCGGTGCGGATCGAAAGCGGCAATTTGGCGGGGGATGATCCCGGGCCGTGGACCGCGGCGCAGTATGATGTGATCTTTTGCCGGAACGTTCTGATGTATTTATCGCCGGAACGGATGCGGCTTGCGGTAGAACGGATCGTAGACGCACTGATGCCCGGCGGATTCCTGGTTTTGGGGCACGCCGAAACCCTGCACGGTGTTTCGGACGCATTCGCCGTCCACCACACGCACAACACGTTCTATTATCAGCTTCGGAACGGCGGCCCCGCCGAACGGCGGCGCTGGGCACCCGAACAGTGGATCGCCCCGGACGCGCCGCGAACGCCGGCCCTGGCGCTCGACGGAACCTGGATCGAGAGCATCCGCTCGGCCAGCGAACGTGTGGCGGCGCTGGTCGCGCCCGAACCGGTGCGTGAGGCCGTCGGACCCGGTATCGCCTGGGATGCGACCCCGGTGCTCGATCTTATGCGCAGGGAGCGGTTCGCCGACGCGCTCGATACGCTGCGCGGGCGGCCGGCTGAGACGGCGCCAGACCGTGACACGCTGCTGCTGGAAGCGGCGCTGCTGGCGCATAGCGGGCAACTGGCGGCGGCGGAGACCGCCTGCCGGCGGCTGATCGCCATCGACGCGGCGAATGCCGGCGCGCATTACCTGCTGGCGCTGTGCCGCGAACATGCCGGGGACCTGGGCGGGGCCGGTGAATCCGATCGAACCGCCGTGTGGCTCGATCCCGCCTTTGCCATGCCCCGCCTGCATCTGGGTTTTCTCGCGCGGCGTGCCGGTGACAGGCGGACGGCGCTGCGTGAACTGAAGCACGCCCTGATCCTGCTGAATCGCGAGGAAACAGCGCGGATCCTGCTGTTCGGCGGCGGCTTCAGCCGGGAAGCACTGGTGGCGCTGTGCGATTCGGCGCGGCGGCAATGCGAGGGCCGGGCATGAGCGAGCCTGCCATCACCGACAGTCGGTTGTCGGGTGTTTCGGCGCTGCGTGCCGCGTTCGATCGGTCGTTCGCCGAACCGCCCCGCCCTGACCTGACAGCCATGGAGGACCTGCTGGTGGTGCGGGTCGGCGACGAAGTCTTTGCCATCCGCCTGTCCGAGATCACCGGACTTTACGCCGACAAGAAGATAACCCGCGTTCCCGGCGGCGATCCCGCGCTGCTGGGCATCGCCGGGTTCCGCGGTACCATACATCCGGTCTACGGCCTGACGATTCTATTGGGCCGCCAGGCGGAGGCCGAACCGCGCTGGCTGGTGGTCATGGCGGCGGCCCCGGCCGCGCTTGCGTTCGACGGGTTCGACGGTCACCTCCGCGTGGCATCGGAGACGATCCGGCCGCGTGAGTCCGGCGCGAGGGACCAGCCCTATGCCCAGGATTTCGTGCCTGTTCAGCAAATTGTTCGACCCATCCTGCACCTGCCGTCCATCGTCGACGCGATCGGGGCGCAGCGACCGGCGGTCGCGCCAGGAGAAGACCCATCATGACGTTCAAGAATTGGACCGTCGGCAGACGACTGATCGCCGGCTTCGGCCTGGCTGGCCTGACCCTTCTGTTGGTCATCGTCGTGTCTTACCGAAACATCGCAGGACTGATCGAGAATGACGACCGGGTGGAACAGAGCCATCAGGTTCGCGTCGAACTCGCCGATCTGCTGTCCGAGTTGAACGACGCGGAGACCGGGCAGCGCGGCTATCTGCTCACCGGTATCGAGAGCTATCTGCAGCCTTATGAGGCGGCGGTGCCGGAGATCAAGGTCACGTTCGCCAAGGTGGCCGACCTTACCGCCGACAATCCATTGCAGAAGCCGCGCCTGGCCAAGCTGTCGCCGCTGATCGACGCCAAACTGGCGGAACTCGAGCAGACGATCGCGTTGCGGCGAACCCAGGACATCGGGGCCGCCCTCAAGATCGTGCTGGGCAGCAATGGCAAGACACTCATGGATCAGATCCGGACGGTGATCGGCCAGTCGGATCAGGATGCTGT
>DATAZJ010000399.1:0-6707 GCA_036272115.1 Rhodopila sp.
GAGGATGGTGCAGCCGGTTGCCTCCGAGGCTCGGCGTAGCTTGATCAGGGGGGTGTTGCCGATGGCCTGTGCCAGGTCGTCTTGCCAGGTCGTGCCGTGATACAAGGCGGTCATCGGTTTCTCTTTCCTCACCGGAGTCAGCATTATGGTCGAGAATGTCGCGCCAACCCACACCTGGGAAGCCCTGGAAACCGACGCAAGCGCCAGATTGGTCGATGTCCGCACCGACGCCGAGTGGAATTTCGTCGGCGTCCCCGACCTCGATGCCGCCGGCAAGCAGACGGTGCTGATCCCGTGGCAGGTCTACCCGACGATGCAGCGCAACGCCACGTTCGAGGATGACCTGAAACAGGCCGGCCTGACGCCGGACAACAAGCTCTACTTCATCTGCCGCAGCGGCGCCCGCAGCATGGCGGCGGCCCAGGCAGCGCAGGCCGCCGGATTCCCGCACGTGTTCAACGTCGCCGACGGCTTCGAGGGCCCGCCCGACGCCGAAGGCCATCGCGGCGCCACTGCCGGCTGGAAGGCCGAGAACCTGCCCTGGCGGCAGCGCTGATGTACATCTTCTATCACGCCCCCGGATCAAGCTCACTGGCGGTCCACATCGCCCTGCACGAAGTCGGCGCCCCGTTTGAGGGCCGCACCATCGCCTTCGGCCACCGCGACCAGGACCCGCCGGAATTTCGCGGCCTGAACCCGGAAGGCAAGGTGCCGACGCTGGTGATCGACGGACAACCGCTGACCGAGGTCGCCGGAACCCTCTACTACCTCGCCCGCCGCTACCCCGAGGCGGCGCTGTTGCCGTTCGGCGATATCAACGCTGAGGCTCGGATCGTCTCCTGGATGTCCTTCACCGCCTCCACCCTGCATCCCGCCCGGCGGCAGGGTGATGACCACGCGAAAGCGATGTACCGGCTGGCCGACCAGCGGCTGGGGATCGGCCCGTGGGCGGTGGGCGCCTATTCGATCGCCGACATCCATCTGTTCCGCCTGTTCTGGCGGTTTCGCGGCTCGCTGGGCGCCGACCCGGCGGAATTTCCCAACCTGACCGCCCACCACGACCGCATGATGGAACGCCCCGCCGTGCGCGAGACGTTCGCCGCGGAAGCCGCGCTCGGATACAGCCTGCCCGCTTGAGACCCTAACCCCCGGACTTCGGCTGGGGCAGCGCATCCAGCGCCGAGTGCAGCATCCGCGCGTCGTCCCCGCCCGGTGGCACCAGCGTCAGCAGCTTGGTCCAGTAGCGCCGGGCATCGTCGACGTGTCGCGCCTGCGCCGCCGCGATGCCCAGATACCACAGCACCACCGGCTGGTTCGGATCAGTCGCCTGTACCTGATTGAGCAGATCGATCACCCGAGGCGGCAGCGAGTCGGTCGGCGCCTGGTCCTGCAGCAGCGCCCGCACCTCCTGCAACCGGATCGAGGCATCCCCCGGCTTCAGGGCTGCCGCCTTGTCGTAAGCGTCGGCGGCCTTGTCGGTCTGATGCAGCACGGCGTAAGCGCGGCCCAGCCGCAGCCAGCCATCCAGGTTGGTCGGATCGGCCGCCTGCTTCGCCGCCAGGCTGGCGACCATGCCGTTGATCATCGCCTGCCGCTGGGCAGCCGGCATGTTCGCCGCATCTTCCATCGTCTTGGCATCCGGGCCGGGCGCCGCGGGGGAAGCGACCGGCGTTCCCTTCGCCAAAGCCGGCGCCGGAATCCCCGCCGCCTGCGCCGCATCGGCGATTTTCTGCCCAAGCTGCGGCCGCAGCGGTGAGTTCTCCGGCAACGCGGCCAGCACCGACTGGTATCCGGCGATCGCCTTGCGCGGTTCGCCGGCCTGCATGTCCGCGACCGCCAGATAGTATCGCGCGATGCCGCTGTTGGGATCGGTTTTCAGGATCTGCCGGAACGCGGCCTCGGCCGCCGGGGTGACGGTGCCGCCGGCCTGCATCACCAAAACCTCGGCATGATCGCCGAGGACATCGGGGTCGGTTTTGCCCAGCGCGATGGCTCGGCTGTACGCGGCCTCGGCCTGGTCCCACTGCCGCAGCATCGCCAGGCTATGGCCATACAGCACCCAGCCGTCGGCATCGGAGGGGTTTTGCTTCAGCTTCGCCGCCAGCGTGGCGGTCGCCCGTTCCAGAGGGATCGGGCTGTTATCCTTCACCCGTTCAGCCTGGCGCGCCGAATACGGCTCGTCCGGGATGCCGGGCGCACCAAGCCACAGATAGCTGGCGAGCGATCCGCCGATGACGAAGACGAACACCAGACCAGCCAGCACCGGGCTGCGCGTCAACCGCGCCGGCGGCGCCGGTTGTCTGTCGGCGGCAAGCAGGCGGCGCTGGATCTCCAACCGAGCAGACCCGGCCTCGTCGGCGGTAATGACGCCGCGGGCGATGTCGCGATCCAGTTCGTGCAACTGGTCACGGTAGACCGCCTGGTCGTAGGTGGCGCGCGCGGCTACCGGCCGGCCGCCGCGCAGCAGAGGCGTCAGAATCGGCAGCAGCGCCAGGAACGCGAGCAGCGCCAGCAGGAACGGCAGGATCAACCGTCGAGCTCCCGCATCAATCCGTCCAGACGGCTGGTTTCTTCCGCGCTGAGCGGCGCGGTGTCGGCCGAGGCGGTCTTGCGCCGCCGCAGCCACAGCAGGCTGCCGGCCAGCCCCGCCGCGACCAGGATCGGCGGACCGTACCACAGCACATAGGTCGCCGGCTCGACCGGCGGCTTCAGCAGCACGAACTGGCCATAGCGATCGACGACCGCCTGGATAGCCTGCGCGTTGGTGTCCCCGGCGGTCAGTCGCTGCCGCAGGAAGATGCGGATGTCGTGCGCGAGGGTGGCGCTGGATTCGTCGATCGACTCGTTCTGGCAGACCAGGCAGCGAAGCCCCTCACTGATGCTGCGCGCCCGAGCCTCCAACACCGGATCGGCCAGCCGCTCGCTCGGTTCGACGGCAAAAGCCAAGGCCGAGGCCAGCAATACCATCGCACCGGCCAGAAGCATGGGCAGACACCACGAGCGCCTGCGCATATAGGGTCGTTGTTTGCGAGTCATCCCGAGATCGCCTGAGACTTACCGGTCATGGCCAGGAAGCCACCGTCGCCATCCCCCGTCACGGCGGCCGGAGGACTGCCATCCACCCCTTCGTCACAGCCGACACGGCCAACCGTGGTCCGCGGACCGTCGTCCGTCATCACGGTCAGGCGATGCGCCACTCCAGGCGACGCGGCCATGCCGCTGTATCGCCCAAGGGCGTTCCCGGCTCTCATGTCTGCCCAAGCTGCTTCAGCAGCGGCAGCAGTTCCTTATCCACGGTCTCGGCGGTCAACGGACCAACAAAGCGCTTTCGAATCACCCCGGAACTGTCGATCACATAAGTCTCCGGCACACCATAAACGCCGAAATTCAACCCGACACGCCCATCCCGGTCCATCCCGACCAACCGATACGGATCGCCAAACGTGGCCAGCAGGTGTTCAGCGTTCTCCGGTTTATCCTCATAGTCGATACCATACAGCGGCAGGTGATTCTCCGTCGCCAGTCGCATCAGCAACGGATGCTCTATCCGGCAGGGCACACACCACGATGCAAAGAAATTGACCACAAACGGATGCCCCTTCAGCGCCTCCAGCGCCAGAGGCTTCCCGTCCACCAACCCGGCCAGGTCGAACGCCGGCGCCGGCTTTTCCACCATCGCCGAAGGCAATTCGTGGATGTCGTAATTCGGCCGCAGCGTCAGTTGCAGCATCCGGCCGAGATAGGTCGCCAGCACCAGGAACACCACCAGCGGCAACAGATAAACCAGGCGCCGCATGCCCTATTCGCCCGCGACCGGCACCGGCTGCCCGCCCCGCCGAGCCGCTCGGGTTGCCGCGCCCACGCGCCAGCGCCGGTCGCTGAGGCTGACCATGCCGCCGAACGCCATGATGATGGCACCCATCCATATCCACGGCACCAGCGGCTTCCAATATACCCGCACCGTCCAGTCGCCCGCCGTATCGGAATCACCCAGCGCGACATACAGATCGGCCAGCAGATTCGTCCGGATCGCCGTCTCGCCCGTCGTTTGCTGCTGCAGCGGGAAGAACCGCCGCTCCGGGTGCATCATGGCGATGAATTCGCCGCCCTTCGTCACCCGGATAAAGGCCTCATCCGCGGTGAAATTCGGACCCGGAACATGATCCACATGTTCCAGCGTCAAATGATACCCGGCGATATCAATGGTTCCGCCGGGCTTCAGGATCTGGATCGCCTCCTGCGCCCAGGCCGAGGCCGCGAACCCGGCAACCGAGACCGCCAGCCCGAAATGCGCGATCGACATGCCATAGGTCGCCCGGGGTAAATGAATGCCCCGCCGCAGGCTCTCGCCGAATGGCACCCGGAACAGGCGGATGCGTTCGGCGAACTCGGTCAGCACCGCGGTGGCCAGCCAGGCTGCCAGACCCAGTCCCAGCACCGCCAGCACCGGCCCGCCATAAGTGACGTAGTAAGCCACCAGCACCACCAGTGCGGTGGCAATATACGCCACCCACAGCCGTTGCAGCGCCCCCAGGATGTCGCCGCGCTTCCAGGCCAGCATCGGCCCGATCCCCACCGCGATCACCATCGGCACCATCATCGGCGCGAAAGTGCGGTTGAAGAACGGAAACCCGACCGACAGCTTCGGCCCACCCACGGCATCCAGGAACAGCGGATACAACGTGCCCAAAAACACCGTCGCGCAGCCGCAGGACAGCAGCACATTGTTCAGTATCAGCGCACCCTCGCGTGAGATCGGCGCGAACAGCCCGCCCCCCTTCAACGCCGGCGCCCGGATCGCATACAGCGTCAAAGACCCACCTATGGCCACGATCAGCAGCAGCAGGATGAACATGCCGCGCCGTGGATCCGTGGCGAACGAGTGAACCGAGGTCAACACGCCCGACCGCACCAGGAAGGTGCCGACCAGCGACAGTGAGAACGTGATGATCGCCAAAAGGATGGTCCACGACTTCAGCGTATCGCGCTTTTCCACCACGATGGACGAATGGATCAGCGCGGTGCCCACCAGCCAAGGCATGAACGACGCGTTCTCCACCGGGTCCCAGAACCACCAACCGCCCCAGCCCAGGGTGTAATACGCCCACCACGATCCCATCGCGATGCCCACGGTCAGCGCGCACCACGACGCCAGCGTCCAAGGCCGCACCCAGCGCGCCCAGGCGGCATCGACCCGGCCCTCGATCAGCGCGGCGACGGCGAAGGAAAATGCCACCGAGAACCCGACATAGCCGAGGTAGAGGAACGGCGGATGGAACGCCAGACCCGGGTCCTGCAGCACCGGATTCAGCCCCTCGCCGTTCGGCGGCGGTGGAAACGTGCGCAGGAACGGGTTGGACGTCAGCAGAATGAACAGCAGAAAGCCGACAGCGATCATGCCCTGGACCGCCAGCACACGGGCGCGCAGGGCAGGGGGCAGGTTGTTGCTGAACAGCGCCACCGCCGCCGCGCACAGCGACAGCATGAACACCCACAGCAGCATCGACCCCTCGTGGTTCCCCCAGACGCCGGTGATCTGATACAGCAACGGCTTGTCGGTGTGGCTGTTCTCCACGACGTTGATCACCGTGAAGTCCGAGGTCACGTAAGCGTGCATCAACGACAGCAGCGACAACGCCGTCAGCGCGAAGCCGATCAGCGCGCAGGAGCGGCCGACCGCCATCCACCCCAAATGCCGGCGCGCGGCCCCAATCAGCGGCACGGTCGACTGAATGACCGCGACAAACAGCGCCAGGATCAGCGCGAAGTGGCCGAGTTCGGTGATCATGGGAAGGCGGGGGCTCTGCCCCTCGACCCCGCCAAGGGCGGACCGCCCTTGGAACCCCGTACTGGGGGGGTGATCAGGAGGGGGCAACTCGGACGTTGCAACCGCCTCGGTCGCCCCCTCCTGATCACCCCCCCGTTAATGGGATCAAAGGGGCCGTCGGCCCCTTTGCGGGTCCAGGGCAGAGCCCTGGCCTTCCCATGATCACCGATCACGCCGCTCGGCGCCGTTCCAGGGGGATGATCGCGGTCAGGGCCGAGACCAGTTCGTCCATCATGGGGTCGGTGTGCAGCGGGCCCGGGGTGAAGCGCAGGCGTTCCTCGCCGCGCGGCACGGTCGGGTAGTTGATGGGTGTGGCGTACATGCCGAATTCCTTCAGCAGGCGCTGACTGACATCCATGCAAAGCGAGGCCTCCCCGATATGCAGCGGCACGATGTGGCTGACCGAGTCGATCCGCGGCAGGCCAGCTTCGTCGAAGCGTGCTTTCAGAGCGCTGGCGCGCTCGAACAGTTTGGCGCGGCGGGCGTGATCCGTCCGCACGTGGCGCACGCTGGCCAATGCGGCGGCGGCGGTCATCGGCGGCAGCGACGTGGTGAAGATGAAGCCGGGCGCGGTGGAGCGGATGAAGTCGATGACGTCGGAGTCACCGGTGATGTAGCCGCCGTGGCAGCCGAAGGCTTTTGCCAGCGTGCCCTCGATGATGTCGATCCGGTGGGCGACGCCGTCGCGTTCCGACACGCCGCCGCCGTTGGGGCCGTACATGCCGACGGCGTGGACCTCATCGAGGTAGGTCATGGCGCCGTATTGGTCGGCCAGGTCGCAGATCGCGTTGATGGGGGAGATGTCGGCATCCATCGAGTAGACCGATTCGAAGGCGATCAGCTTCGGCGCTCCGTCCGGCGCGGCGCGCAGCAACGCCTC
>DATAZJ010000400.1:0-2904 GCA_036272115.1 Rhodopila sp.
CGTTGCAGGCGCTGCTGGATGCAGGCTGGTCCAACAACGGGATCGTTACCCTGTCGCAGATCGTTGCGTTTCTTTCGTTTCAGATCCGAACGGCTGCCGGTCTGCGCATTTTGTCGCGGAGTTCTCCATGACCGTTATTCACCATCCGGACAACCATGAGCAGGTGGCATTCACCCAGGCAACGCTCGACTGGCTGCCATGGTTGGAGCCGCCGGCCGAAACGGCGCTGACCGAGCGGCAGCGGGCCAGTCTGGTCGATTCGGCTCGTTCCAAGTCGGCTTATTTCCGTCTGCTGGCACGCGATCCGGATATACTCGAGGCTCGGACTCGCACCGATAAAGATATCTTTTTCAATACGTCGTCCGGCCTGCCGCGCGCCGAACGCGAACTGGCGGCGGCGGCGACGTCCCGTCACAACGGTTGTATCTACTGTGCGTCGGTGCATGCCCGCCATGCCACGACGTTTTCGAAACGGGCGGCTGATGTGCGGCGGCTGCTGGATGAGGGCGTTGGTGCCGATCTGGGGGAGCGGTGGAATGCGATCGTTGCTGCCTCGGTCGCGTTGGCGGCGACGCCGATTGCATTCGGGGCGGCGCATGTCGGGCGGCTGCGCGCGGCGGGGCTGGACGATGCGGAGATCGTCGACGTGATCCACGGCGCGGCGTTCTTCAACTGGGCAAACCGGCTGATGCTGTCACTGGGTGAGCCAGCATCAGCCGTTGCTTGAGCGGCTTAGGTCTTGGGTGCCAGCTTGTCCTGGGTTTTCGTTTCGAAGTCGCTGGCGTCGTGGCGTTCGTGCAACTGGGCCGCTGGGTCGCCCTGGAGGCGGTTGACGATGCGGCCTCGCTTTACTGCCGGCCGTTGAGCGATCGCATCAGTCCAGCGCTGCACGTTCTTGTAGTCTTGCACTGACAGGAATTCTCCGCCGCCGTAGAGCAGGCCTTTCGCCAGGGCGCCGTACCAGGGCCAGACGGCGATGTCGGCGATGGTGTAGTCGGCGCCGCCGAGGTACTCGGATTCGGCGAGGCGGCGGTCCAGGACGTCCAGTTGCCGTTTCGTTTCCATCGCGAAGCGGTCGATGGCGTATTCGATCTTGATGGGGGCGTAGGCGTAGAAGTGGCCGAAGCCGCCGCCGAGGTAGGGGGCGCTGCCCATCTGCCAGAACAGCCAGGACAGGCATTCGGCGCGCTTGGCGGTGTCGGTGGGCAGGAGGGCGCCGAATTTCTCGGCGAGGTGCATCAGGATGGCGCCGGATTCGAAAACTCGGATGGGCGTGGGGCCGCTGCGGTCGAGCAGGGCGGGGATTTTGGAGTTCGGGTTGATGGCGACGAAGCCGCTGCCGAACTGGTCGCCGTCGCCGATCTTGATCAGCCAGGCGTCGTATTCGGCGCCGGCGTGACCGAGGGCCAGCAGTTCCTCCAGCATCACGGTGACTTTCTGGCCGTTCGGGGTGCCCAGCGAATAGAGCTGCATGGGGTGTTTGCCGACGGGCAGTTCCTTGTCGTGGGTGGGGCCGGCGATGGGGCGGTTGATGTTGGCGAAACGGCCGCCGCTGGCCTTGTTCCAGGCCCAGACCTTGGCGGGTGTGTAGTCTTCGGTTGAGGTGCTCATGCGGATGGATCTTTCGATAGTTGGGGAGAGAGTGGGGACGTTGGTGGTTTTGCGCAAGCCGTGCAGAATGGTTCGGCTGAGAGGGAGGCAACGATGCGGGTGATCGACGTCCAGGTTCATGCTTATGAGCACAACCATCCGGGGCGGCCCTGGGCGGGCGTGCTGCATGGGCCGCAGTCGGCCAGCGGTGAGGAGATGGTGGCGGCGATGGATGCCGTGGGGGTCGACGCGGCGATTATCGTTTCGACGTTCAACTTGTATCGTTTCGATCCGAGCTATGCGCTGGCGTGTTATGAGCGGTGGCCGGAGCGGTTTCGGGTGGTGAAGCCGATCGATGTCGTCGATCCGGCGATCGATGAGGTGGTGGCGGATTGGGCCAAGGTTAAGGGCGCGGTTGGGGTGCGGATCATGCTGCGGGATGAGTTACCGAGCGATCCGGCCGATCCTCGGGTTAATCGGGCGTTCGCGGCGGCGGGGCGGTGTGGATTGCCGGTGAATTTCCTGTGCTGGGGGCGGCTGGATCATGGGACGGAGCTGGTGCGGCGCAATCCGGATACGGTTGTGGTGATCGATCACCTCGGGCTGTTGCAGCCGAGTGGGCCGCCGCCGTTTGCTGAGCCTTGGGCGGATCTGCCGAAGCTGCTGGCTCTGGCGGCTTATCCGAATGTTCGGGTGAAGATCAGTGGGGCTTGTACGCTGTCCCGGGTTGGGTATCCTTATGGGGATATCTGGGAGCCGGTGCTGCGGATTATCGACGCGTTCGGGGTGGATCGGTGCATGTGGGGGACGGATTGGACTCGGACGAGCGGGGTGCTGACTTATGAACAGGGGGTTCGGCCGTTCCGGGAGACGACTCGGTTGTCGGAGGGGGATCGGGCGGCGCTGATGGGTGGGACGCTGGAGAAGGTTTATGGGTGGTAGGGGTATAGGCTTCGGCACTTAGCACCAGAATGTTTGGTGCTAAGTCAGAATAAGTCCCAGGCGTTCGTATAAATGGCACATATGACGCGCCTGAATGTTGCCCTAAATGACTGACGGCACCTGATATGTTACGTTTGCCAAGTCATAGAGCTGCCTGATGAATTCATGGATCGCGTCGTGCTGGGCCCGAGGACTAATTGCTGTGAGGCTCTGCGGGTAGATGAGCTGATCCTGAAACATCGGCCTGGACGTTTGGTTCGCAAAGGGGTTCACTGGCTGGGGAAGGCTGAGCGACACATCTTGTAGGCCAATCGCGCCGATCTCGATCTCATAGGGTGGCTCGATCCCAAGTTCATTACGCGCAACATCAAT
>DATAZJ010000401.1:0-10637 GCA_036272115.1 Rhodopila sp.
TCCCGAATCGGACCAGGCGCGCCGTCGCGGGCGCCGCGCTGCTTCGCGAGGACCGCCTACCACGGGGCCGCGTGAGAACGGCGCCGGTGATGTTGCGTCGAGGCTGTCTCGACGCACCCCCTTGCAGCCCTCTATCCCCAGGGACCCATCCATGACCGAAGACCTTCTCTACACACAGCGTGACGGCATCGGCACCATCACCTTCAACCGCCCGCAGGCGCGCAACGCCCTGACCTTCCCGATGTACGAACGCCTCGCCGAGATTGCCACCGACCCCGGCGACGTCCGAGCGCTGATCCTGACCGGTTCGGGGGAAAAGGCCTTCGCCGCCGGCACCGACATCAACCAGTTCCGGTCATTTGCCGGCGCCGAGGACGCCATGGCCTACGAGGGCCGCATCGACCGCGTCCTGGGCACGCTTGAGCGCTGCCCCGTCCCCACCGTCGCGGCCATCGCCGGCGCCTGCACCGGCGGAGGAGCCGCCATCGCCGCCGCCTGCGACCTGCGCATTGCCGCCGCCAATGCCCGGTTCGGCTTTCCGATCGCCCGCACCTTGGGCAACTGCCTGTCGATGTCCAACATCGCCCGCCTGTCCGCCCTGGTCGGCCCCGCCCGCGTGACCGAGATGATTTTCACCGCGCGCCTGTACTCCGCGCCCGAGGCGCTGTCGGCCGGCCTGATCACCGAATGCCTGCCCGACCACGCCGCGCTGGAAGCGCGTGCCAACGAGCTTGCCGCCCTGCTCGCCGGCCACGCCCCGCTGACCATGCGCGCCACCCGAGAAGCCCTGCGCCGCCTGCGCGACAACCTGCCGCCGGATGAGGACCTGATCCGCCTCTGCTACACCAGCCAGGATTTCCGCGAGGGCATGGACGCGTTCCTCAACAAGCGGCCGCCGGTCTGGCGGGGCGCCTGATACCAACCGACGTTGATTCAGACTCGCCGGTTGACCCCGTCCGTCATGCCGACGCATGCCGGTATCCACGCCTTTTACGAGCGGAAACAAAGGCATGGATGTAGAAGCCTGCGCTCGCCATGACGGTTGCTCGGTGCTGCCGACGGGTCAACATCAAGGGCAATTGGTATAATACACCTCAGGCGGGCGGCTGGCGGTAGAGCGCGGCGGCGGCTTCCGATCCGGCCAGGATTTCCATCAGACGCAGCATCCTGACCGGCGTCAGGGTGCCCGCCTTGGCCGCCATTCGCACCGTTTCCGCCGCCTGCCGCAACTGCTGGTCGTAGGTGGCGCCGCCACCCAGCGAACGGGCCGCTGTCTCCAGCGTCCGTAAATTCCGAGCGCGGCTTTCCAGCAGCGTCTGGCCGGATCCGTCCAGCGCGGCGCCGGCGGCTGCCAGGGGCTGCATCAGGCCATCCGCCAGCGCCTCGGCGAACCGCTTCCGGCAGGCCTTGTCCACCTGGTCCCGTATCGCCTTCAACCGCGGCCGATGGCGCACCGAACCGGCGTCATCATCCATCTCCGCCAGGAATGCGACGATCCGCCGCACATCCTCCCCCGCCACGGCCAGCGGCGCCCTGCTGATGGTTTCCACAATCCCCGACGGGCCGTCCAGCCCGGTGACGACCTGATCCACCCCCAGCGCCATGGCCCGCTGCGACGTCCGGTTCGACACCGAGGACACGCATTGCCGCAGCACCGGGATCGCGCGCGGTGCCTGCCGCAGGATCAGCGCGACGACCATGGCCCCGCCCTGCGCCGGCTCATCGCCAAGCCCATGCAGGATCGCCTCGATCGTCGCCCGGTCCACCGCCAGCGCCCCCACCTCGGTATCCCGCGCCAGCGCCAGCAACCCGGAGGCTCGGCGCAGCACGGCGGCGACGGCGCCGGCCAGCGGCTGATACAACGCCGGACGCAGACCCGAATCGCCCCACTCGGCCGGAACCGCCGACGTCGCCAGGATGTCCGCGGCTCGCGGCCACAGCGTCTCCCCCACCGCGGCCACCGTCGCCACCGCGTCGGCCTTGTGCCCGGCGATGATCCCGTCGATCACCAGGGCCTCGGCGCCCAGCCCGGCCCGCACCACGGCGGACAGCGGCGCCAGCGCGTTGCGCGGCACCGTCACATCGTTGGGGCGCCACGCGTTGGGCGGCACGATCAGCGGATCGAACGGGGTGAACAGCAGCCGGACGAACCGCAGCGGACGCACCGGCCGCAACGCACCCAACCGTCCCCGCAACGGGTCGAGGATCGCCTGCTTGCCCGCCGGATCGGCCACATCGTCCAGCATCGCCGTGATGCGCCTGATCTTGTGGTCGTTCGCCTCATGCAACGCGTGGCGCAGTGCGTAGGATGCACCACCGGCCGGGTCTGCGGATCTGTCTGCCATCGCTTGCCCGCCCCCTGCCCTATCCCGACCCCATGCGGCACGCGATCGCCCGCAAATGCTCATTCCGGGCGATCAACTGGAAAACGATGGAACCGGTGCGCCAGTCCTCATTCAGCGAAACCATCCGGTGAAAGCGGAACACATGGTCGGTGTCGCATTTGATCTCGGACCATTCGCCCGCCTCCTTCGGCAGGATCGGGATCAGCGCGACGATCTCGACCAGCGCCGCGCGGCGACCGGCATCATCCGTCGCATGGTTCCAGATCAGGCAAATCTGCTTCCACCCGTCCAGCAGCCATTCCGGCCGGGTCGCCAACTGGATGACCGACATCGGATCGGCCGCCCAGGTGCGCAGCAACTGCACCATATCGCCGGTCAGCGCCTGCGCCTGCGTCAGCGTCGCCTGAGCCAGCGACAAGGTCAGGTCGGCCACCGCGCAGGCCATGCCAATATACGCCGCCTGGTCCTCGGTTCCCTGGCCCTGGTTTCCCTGGGCGGTGCCCCAGTCCGCCATGTCGGACCGCAAGGCGCGCAGCATGTCCAGCAATCGAGGCAAGCGGCCCTTGGTGGCATCGGGGCCGACACCGACATGGGTCAGCACATCGGACAGCGCCTCCAGCGCGGTCGCTGTCCACGTCGCCGTCCGCCCCAGGCGTGGCGAGATCCATTCCACCGTCAGCCGCGCCTGCAAGGTCAGATCGGGCTTGCCGGATCCGGTTGTGGATGCGGCGGCAAACCGGCCGCCGACCTGGTCCACCAGCGCCATCAGCAACTGGTAGTTGGTTACCAGCCGGTCGCCCTTTTCCTCGCTCACCACCAGACGGGCGGCTTCCATCGCTTCCTCGCCGGCCAGGCCCTCGGCGGCGATCTGCAGCGCCACGCGCCGGATCGCCGCCGGCGTGACGGTCTGCAAGGAGGCGATGCGTTCGTTGAACACCGAGTCGTGCAGCGTCGGCTGGCACCACGCGGCGATGCCGGCCCAGGGCATGATGTAGACCCCTCGCCCGCCGGTCGGGTTGGGAATCACCAGTTCGACGCGCTGCTTGTCCGTCGGCCTGGCGCGCGTGCCGCCCAGCAGCGGGGTGGTGAACGGCACCGCCACGCCGCGTTCCCGGAACGTCATCGGATGATAGGGCTTCAGGCGCGGCAGGTCGGTCTCAGCCATGCCGGGACGACGCGGTTTGTCTGCCTAGGGGCCTCGGTTTGCTCATCAGTCGGCCACCCTAGGCCGCGAGTCTTGATAAAGGATTAACGGCCCTGGTTCCGCATCCATGCGCCTCGGTCTAGGGTCGCGCATCAGAGAAGAGAAGCGCGATACGTCGCATTTTTTCCGAGTGGCCGATTCACGCGGGAAATCGCGGTCACCTCGTGACTCGCGCTTTACCGCGATCGGGCACTAGGGTGCGGCCAAGGATAATGGAGGATGCGGCATGAGCGGGCGGCGGCGGGTTGCGGTGGCGTACGACAACGTCTCGATCGACACGATTATTGACGAGCCCGGGTCCGGTTCGGCGGACTGCCTGGTGTTGCTGCCGTCGTCGTCCCGCGATTCGGAGGATTTCGATGAGATTTCCGAGATGTTCGCGGCGGCCGGCTTTCGCGTCTTGCGGCCGCAGCCCAGGGGCATGTGCGGCAGCACCGGCCCGATGGACGGCCTGACCCTGCACGACCACGCGCGCGATGTCGCGGTGGTGATCGAGCGGCTGGGCGGCGGGTCCGCCTTCGTCCTCGGCCATGCGTTCGGGCAGTGGATCGGCCGCTGCGTGGCGGCGGACCATCCACACCGGGTCCGCGGCATGATCCTGGCCGCCGCGGCTGCGAAGTCGGCCGACCCGGGACTGCGTGAGCATCTGGCGAAATGTGTCGATACCAGTCTGCCCGATCCGGTTCGGCTGGCGGCGCTGCAGGTGGCGTTTTTCGCGCCGGGACACGACCCGTCATCCTGGCTCGGCAACTGGCACCCGGTGGCGTCGAAAAGCCAGCGCGCCGCCAGTGCCGCGACGCCGCAGGACGACTGGTGGACCGCCGGTTCGGCGCCGGTGCTGGATATCCAGGCCGCGTTCGACCCGTGGCGGCCGGCGGATACGCGCAATGGTATCCTCGACGATCTGGGTGCGGCTCGGGTGACCGTCGTCGTTGTTCCGGACGCCAGCCACGCCTTGATCCCCGAACAACCCGCAGCCGTGGTCCGCGCCGTGCGCGACTGGACCCGGACACTGTGACCGCCGACAGGAGGACTTCACCATGACGACACGCCCGCCCTTCAGAGCCGACCATGTCGGCAGCCTGCTGCGTCCCAAGGTGCTGCAGGAAGCGCGCGCCAAATGGAAAGCCGGCACCCTGCCGCACGATGCCCTGCGCGCGGTCGAGGACCAGTGCATCGCCGCCGCCATCGCGAAACAGGAGTCGATCGGCCTGCGTGCCGCGACCGACGGCGAATACCGCCGAGCCTATTGGCATTATGATTTCGTTGCGGGCCTGGACGGGGTGGAGATCTATGAGCCCGAACAGAAAATCCAGTTCCAGGGCAACGTTCCGCTGGGTCACAAGCTGCGGGTGAACAGCCGGATCGGCTGGACCAGGCCGACCATGATCGACCACTATCAGTTTCTGGCCAGTCATGTCCGCACCGCGGTGCCCAAGCAGACCATCCCGTCGCCGTCGGTGGTGCATTTCCGCGGCGGTCGCGAGGCGATCGATCCCGCGACGTATCCGACGCTGGATCCGTTCTTCGCCGACCTTGGGGTGGCCTACAGGAAGGCCGTCGGCGCGTTCGGTGCCGCGGGCTGCCGCTATCTGCAACTCGATGAGGTCAACATCGCCTATCTGTGCGACCCGGCGCAGATCGAGATGCTGAAAGCCCGCGGCGAGCATGTCGAAAACCTGCTGGAAATCTATACGTCCATGCTGAACCAGGCGATCGCGGGCAAGCCCGACGGCATGGTCATCTCGATGCATTTGTGCCGGGGCAATTTCCGCTCCACCTGGGTTGCGTCCGGCGGGTATGAGCCGGTGGCCGAGGTGCTGTTCAACCAGATCAATTCGGATGCGTATTTCATGGAATACGACACCGACCGGGCCGGTGGGTTCGAGCCGCTGCGTTTCGTCCCGCGCGGTCCCAAGATCGTGGTGCTGGGCATCATGACCAGCAAGACCGGCGAACTGGAAAGCAAGGACGAACTGAAGCGCCGCATCGACGAGGCGTCGAAGTTCCTGCCGCTGGAGCAACTGGCGCTGTCGCCGCAATGCGGTTTCGCGTCGACCGAGGAGGGGAATACCCTGACCGAGGACCAGCAATGGGCGAAACTGTCACGCTGCGTGGAAGTGGCGCGGGAGGTGTGGGGCGAGGTCTGATTCTGTGTCCTGGCCGGGCAAAGTCCCGGCCATCGACGCACCGTGGGCGGGGCGAAACCCTACCCTACCGCCGGCAACCCATAAAACCGTTGCGCCGTCCGATGGAACAGCGCGGCCTTTTCATCAGGCGAGCACCCCGCCGCGAGCCGCTTGAACGCGTTCCACAGTACCGGATAGGCGCACATCCCCTTGTCCACCGGAAAGTTGCTCTCGAACATGCAGCGATCGGCCCCGAAGGCCGCGACCGCCGTCTCGACATAGGGACGCCACGCCGCCGCCATCTCGCCCGATGAGGGCGGCAACGGCTGGTGATGATAGCCGAAGCCGTTGACGTTCATCGCCAGGCCGCCCAGCTTCAGATACAGGTTCTCGCACGTCGCCAGTTCGATGATATGCGCGCGCCACTGCGCGAACACCTCCGCCTGCTGCCCCTCATACGGGCCCACGCCCAGCGGACCGCCGAAATGGTTCAGCACGACCTTTTGATCGGGGAACGCGCGCAGCAGATCCAGCAGATCGCCCAGTTGCGGATGATACAACCATGCCTCGAACGTCATGCCCAACCCGTTCAGCCGGCCGAACCCTGCCCTGAATGCCGGGTCGCGGTAGAGGCCCGGCGGTGCGCCCGGGGGTGCCGTGGGGGCAATGCCCGGATCATATGTCCCGCTGTGGCGGATGCCTTTGAAGTGGCCGCCGCCGGCCTGGATATGCGCTTCCAGCACCGCGTCGATCCGGTCGCCCAGCAGGCAGTCCGCATAGCCGATGATCCCGGCACAGGCGCGCAACGACCCATAGGCGCCGCTTTCGCATTCCTTCGCGGCGGCGGCGACGAACGCCGTCTCGCCCACCGGGCGCAGTTCCTCGGGACCGTCCTTGCGATACGCCGATCCGCACTGGATGAACACCGTCGCCAGCACGTTGTGGCCGGTGCGCAGATCGGCGACCAGATCGGCCAGCAGATACGGATCAGGCCGCGCTTTCCACAGGTGATGGTGCGGATCGATGATCGGCTGGTCGGGATCCAGCACTTCCTCGGTCAGCTTCGCCAGCCAGTCCGGACGGACGCGCGGGTGGTGAAACGGCTTGCGCTCCAACTGTTGCAGGGCCACGTCGGCTTCTCCCCTCGATCGAGGGGCCATCCAGCCACGGCCGGCCGACCCTGGCAATCCGCCCAACCTGAGCGACGGTGTCGAACGCCGCCAACAACGACGCCGTCATCGTTTCGCGGGAAAACCGGGCCTGCGCGAATTTCACCTGCTGGGCACTGCATTTCTCCCAAACGGCATCGTCCTGCAACAACGCCACGGCCGCGGCGGCAAACGCTTCGGCGTCGTCCGCCACCGCCACCACCTGGGACAGGCCCGGCAGCCCTTGCGCGCCCACCTGCGTGGTCACCAGCGGCAGGCCGGCACGCAACGCCTCCACCACTTTCAGCTTTACCCCGGCGCCGCAGCGCAGCGGCACCCCGGCGATGCGGGCTCGTTCGTAGGCCGCCGCCAATTCGGTCTCGCTGACATTGGCGTGAATAGCGACGGTGGCCGAGGCCAGCGACCGCACCCGAGCCGTGGGATTGGACCCGACGATCGACAGGTGGACGCCGGGAACCGCGGCCTGGATCAACGGCAGGATTTCGCTCACGAACCACTGCGCGGCGTCCTCGTTCGGTGAATGCGCGAAGCCGGCGACGAAAACGATGTCGTGGCGGGGTGGTGCCGAGCGGCGTTCGGCGAACGTATCGAAGCAGTATGGGACGACGGACCCGATCTTCGCATCCGGCTGCAGCGCCGAGGCGATCTGCGCCTCCTCCTCCGACGGATACAGCGACAGATCGGCCTGCCGCCAGATCGCGTACTCCCGCAGGCGCATGTCCTCGGCGAGGCGGGATTGCCAGTCGTCGCGCACGACCTCGGCCTGGTGACGCATGCGGCGGAAATGCAGGTCGTGACCGTAATAGATGATCTTGGCCTGGGAATGGCGGCGGATCGGCTGGATCACGTCCTCGGCGACGTCGGGGCGGCTGACGATGACGGTGTCGAGTTCAGCGCCTTCCGCCTTGATCCAGGCCTCGAACGGGCCTTGACCGGGACCTTGCAGCACTTCGACGCCCATGCCTTGCAGCACCTCGGTATAGCCTGGGCTGTAGGCCTGGTTGTGCGGCCAGAATTTCACCACATGCCCGGTTTGCAGCAGCACGTGCAGGTGCGCCATCATGGTGCGCGACCCGGCATCGCGATCCGGCGTGGGAATGTAATGGTCGATCACCAGCACCAGCTTGCGATGCATCGCCCGGTCGCGCGCGCGCAGGGCATGTTCCGCATTCCTGTAATGATCCCGAAGCAGGACATCCGCCCATACGTCGGCGAAGATGCGCTGGTTCACCGCCTGGCAGGCCTTGACGCCGGCGGCGATATTCCGCCCGTGCGACACGCCTTCGTAATGCACCACCCTCGCGGCCGGCTGATACAGCGTCTTCAGGCCGATCCGCCGCAGGCGAAAGCACAGATCGCTATCCTCGCAATAGGCCGGTGCATACCGCTCATCAAAACCGCCCAGTTGGGCGAACACCATCCGGTCCACCATCAGCGCCGCGCCGGAGCAGTAATCCACCTCCCGCACGTAATTGTACACCGGCTTCGCGGGGTCATCCATCCGGCCGAAATTCCACCCCGAGGCATCCCGCCAGATGATCGCGCCGGCTTCCTGCAGCCGCCCGTCCGGGTTCAGCAGCTTCGCCCCCACCGCCCCGGTTCCCGGCCAATGCCGGAACAGCGACACCATGGGTTCCACCCAGCCGTCCAGCACCTGCGTGTCGTTGTTCAGGAAATACAGGTAGCGGCCGTTCGCCACCGCGGCGGCCTTGTTGCAACTGTGCAGAAACCCGATATTGGTTTCGTTGCGGATCAAACGAATGCCGCGCAGCTGCGTCAGCACCGCCGCGTCCGCCCCATCCCAGGCGTCGTCCACCACGATCACCTCGATCGGCAGCGACGGCGCGTGCAGCGCGATGGAGGCGAGGCAGCGCAGGGTGAACGGCACCTGCCCATAGGTCGGCACGATCACCGAAACCACCGGCTGGCCGGACAGCGGCACCACCAGCCTGCTTGGGTCCACCGCCGCCAGCGGCCGTGTCGGTTGCGCCCGCGGCACCGTCCGGCGGTTCAGCCGGGCCCGCACCCGGGGGACAAGTTGCGTGTGCAACTGGAACGTGACGGCCCAGAACAGCAGCAGCACGGTCCGGCGCATCTGCCGCGCCAGCCATGGCGAGCGCCCCTGCACCGATCGCGCGACGCCCATGGCGCGCGACAGCACCGCATCCATCGCGGCCACGACATGAAAACGGGAAACACGCAGAGACTGGCTCACGTTTGGGGCCTCCGGGAGATGGATCCCGTCCTACACGCGAAGTCTTAACGCATCGTTAAGGACACGCGGACCGTGCCGGCAAACCAGCCGCGAGGAAAAGATGATTGCACGGGCATCAAATGCCGGCGCGACGGGTCGCGCGATGTCGCCCCCGCCCACGCCAGAGGTCGCAAGCCCATCATTTTGCTGGCACTTGCGTCGTGGTCCTTGCAGCGCGGATTTCCGCACCCGGACTGTCCTCAGGCGGCGGAGCGGGCCTCAGGCGGCGGAGCGGGCCAGTTCTGGCGCCACCCGGCGTAGCAATGGCCCATGGCCGGCAGCCGCGTGGCCGATCTCGGTCGCGGCGGTGTAGAAATAAGTCGTTACATAGACGCGGACCGCGCTGGTGCGGCCGCCTGCGTGCCCGGCCGCTTCGATCTGACGCACCAAGGTGCTCATATCCTGCGCTTCGCGCTCACAGATTTCACTTAGCAAGTCCCAGAGTTCGGGTTCCAGCCGCATGCTGGTCCGGCCGCGCTCCGCGACGACGTTTCGGTTGACTAGACGACTGACAGCCATTGGCCACCTCCTGTTTGCCGGAGGCCAGGAGACCAGGAATTTATTAAGAGAAAGTTCACAACGCGCAGAATTTTCAAACTTTTTGGCACGCGATCGTGTTCAGACGGGGATTGGCGCGTCTTTCATCCGCTCCATGCTGAACCGGCTACTGACATTGCGCAGCGGCACCGCGGCGATCAGCTTGCGGTAGAAAAGGTCGTATGACGCGATATCGGCGACCACGACGTGCAGCAGGTAATCGACATCGCCGCTCATCCGCCAGGCATCGACGATCTCCGGCGTGTCCTGGATCACCTTGGCGAAGCGGCCGAGCCATTCGCTGGAATGATCGGCGGTTTCGACCGCCACGAACACCGAGACCGGCAGTCCCACCTTGTCCGCGTCCAGGATCGCGACACGGCGCTGGATGATGCCGTCCTGCTCCATCCGGCGGATGCGCTTCCAGCACGGCGTCGGCGTCAACCCGACCTTGGTGGCGATGTCGGCCAGCGACAGCGAGGCATCGACCGAGATCAGTCGGAGGATTTCCCGGTCGAGACGATCGATCTCCTTGTCCGCGGACATTCGAAGCAGCCCTTTCTCTCAAACCCAGCAGTACGCAGATATTTTCCGCGAAGCAGCCATAACGGGTTCTTCGAGAGAAGAAAATACTCTAAATTGTGTTTCGTCGCGGTCGCCCTCAGCGTCCCGAACGGGCGGCCTGTTCTTCCGGCGTGCGCAGCGTCAGGGCCAGGGCGTGCATGCCCCCCTGTTCGGCCGGCCCGAATTCCGCCGCCAGGGCGGTATTCACCGCTCGGGATCGTGCCACGCGGCTCACGCCCTGGAAGGCGTTGCTGACCAGCAGGACGCTGTAATGCGATTGTCCACCCGCCGGCGCGCCGGAATGGCCGGCGTGGTGGGCGCTGTCGTCCTGAACCGTCAGCACGGACGGCGCGAACGCCCGGGTGAGGATGTCGCGGATGCGGTCGGCGCGGGGCTGGTGGTTCGTCATGGGTGAGGATTGGTGTTTGTCATGGT
>DATAZJ010000402.1:0-6205 GCA_036272115.1 Rhodopila sp.
ACACTAAGCTGTATCGCAACGACTTGGCAGCGATACCATGGCCGGGTAGCTACGTCATGACGCGTGGCCGACGCCGCTAATCCTTGCGGCATGGTAGGTTTTATTTTGTCATTGCTTGGCCGGAATTTATTGCCCGGCGACCGGGTATCAGGGGAGCGGTGGCCGTCCTGGCGTGCCGCGGACGCGGGGTAGCAGGATCATGTCCCAGGGACTGGGCATCTCACCCACCGGCACGTGGACCAGGGCTGGCGCATTCGATGCGAAGGCCTGGCGCAGCACGGTTTCCAGGGCTTCGGGCGTGGTCGCTCGGAATGCGGCCATGCCGAAGCTCTCGGCGAATTTGACGAAATCGGGGTTGGTGAGGTCGGAAGCAATCAGCCGGTTGCCGTATTGCTGCGCCTGGATGCGCCGCACGTTGCCGAATGCGCCGTCATCAAACACCACGGCGACGACGGGGAGCCTGTGGTGCATCGCGGTGGCCAATTCGGCGGCCTGGAACATGAAGCCGCCATCGCCGGTCGCCAGCACCACCTTGCGGCCTGGTGCGGCTGCCTGCGCCCCCAGCGCCGTCCCGTAGCCCCAACCCAGGGTGTCCTGATAGCCCGGAGACAGGAAGGTGCGGGGTGCATGCACCGGCAGGGCAAGGCGGCTGGCGAAACCGACCTGGGTCACGTCCTCCACGTAGATGCCGTCGGCTGGCAATGCCGCCCGGATGGCTCGCAGGAATGCCATCGGCGGCTCGTGCCTGGCCAGGCGGTCGGTGAAGGCGGCTCGCACCGCCGGCAGGTGTGGGTTGGCCGCCCAATCGGTGGGCCGCTTGCGCAGTTCGGCGATCAGGGCGCGCAGGGTCACCGCCGCGTCGCCAAGCAGGCCGCAGGCGGGGCGGCGGAAGCGGCTGATCTCGTCGGGATCGATGTCGAGGCGGATGACCGCCAGATTGTCGTCCACGCCCCAGTTGCTTTGCTGCCAGTACAGCCGGGTGCCGATCGCCAGCACGGCGTCGGCGGTCTTCCACAGGGCGTGGCCCTCGGTGAAGGATACGGCCAGGGGATGGCTGGTCGGGATCACCCCCCTGCCCCGGCGGAAGGACGAGACCGGGGCTTGCAGTCGTTCGGCGATCGCCTGCACCTCGGGGCCGGCGCCCAGCGCACCGCCGCCGACGACAATCAGGGGGCGCCGGGCCTTGGCCAGCAGGCTGGCGGCTTCGGTGATCGTGGTGGGGTCGGCGCAAGGTGGGTCGATGGAGATCGGTGGGATCGGCGCGACTTCAGCGGCCTCACCCCAGGTGTCGATGGCACATTCCAGCGCCACCGGGCCGGTGCGGCCGGACAATGAGGCGGCGATGGCCTGGGCGACGCGGGCTGGCGCTTCCTGCGGGGAACGGATGCGCTCGCCGTGTTTGACGATGTGGCGCAGCAGGCCGATCTGGTCGTGAATCTCGTGCAGATGGCCGTGCCCCTGGTCGATCGCGAAGGACGGGATCTGACCGGCCAGGGCCAGGACCGGCGCACCCATGCCGCGTGCCAGCAGGAGCGCGGCGGAGGCGTTCAGGATGCCCGGCCCCGGCACCACGGCGAAGGCCTGCGGCGTGCCGGTCACCAGAGCGGCGCCTAGCGCCATGTAGGCGGCGGTCTGCTCATGCCGCGGATGGATCACGCGGATGCGGTCGGACGCCTTGTGCGCGGCGTCGAACAGGTGATCGTTGTGTACGCCGGGCAAGGCGAACAGCGTGTCGATGCCGTGCGCCAGGAGGGAGTCGATGACGGCCTCGGCCGTCGTCATGCGGGGCATGGCGGATTCCTTTGGGTCTTCCGGCTATCGATACCGTCGTCTTTCGCGGGTGGCCAGCCACCGGCTGCCCAGACTCGGCGGGGTCTGGTATCCTGCCCGCATGCCCCATGCCGATTTCGTCCATTTGCGCACGCATTCCGCCTACTCGCTCAGCGAGGGTGCGATCCGGCCCGACAAGATCGCCGCGCTGGCGAAGGAGGCCGGGATGCCGGCCGCGGCTATCACCGACACCGGGAACTTGTTCGGTGCGCTCGAATTTTCGCAGTACTGCGCCGGCAAGGGCATCCAGCCGATCATTGGCTGCCAGGTCGGGCTGGCCCGCACCGACAACCCTCGGCTGCCGCCTGATCCGCTGGTGCTGCTGGCCCGGGATGCCACGGGCATGGCCAATTTGCAGCGTTTGTCGTCCGAGGGTTTTCTGAACACCGACCCGACGCTGAAGCCGCAACTGCCGTTCGAGCGGATCGCCGAGAATGCCGCCGGGCTGCTGCTGCTGACGGGCGGCACCACCGGCCCGATCGGGCGGCTGCTGGCGGAGGGGCAGAAGCCGGAGGCCGAACGGCTGCTGGACTCGCTGGGGGAGGCGTTTGCCGGCCGCACCATCCAGGAACTGCATCGTCACGGTCTGCCGGTGGAAGCCGCCATCGAGCCGGGCCTGATCGGGCTGGCCGATGCCAGGGGTATTCCGCTGGTGGCCACCAATGACTGCTATTTCGCCAAGCCCGACATGCATGAGGCGCACGATGCGCTGCTGTGCATCGCCGAGGGACGCACCTTGTCGGAGCGGGACCGCCGGCGGGTGACCCCGGAGCACTGGTTCAAGCCGGCCGCCGATATGCGGGCGCTGTTCGCCGACCTGCCGGAGGCGTGTGATAATACCCTGGCGATCGCCATGCAGTGTGCGGTGATGGCGGAGTCACGAAAGCCTCTGCTGCCGGTATGCCCGAAAGTCCGTCCCGGTCAATCCGAGGAAGAAACGGTCCGAGCGATGGCGTCGGAAGGGTTGTTGCGGCGCATGGACGCGATGGGGGCCGATGCGGCGACGCGGGAGGTGTATCGGGTCCGGCTGGAATATGAGTTGTCGGTTATCGCCAGCATGGGGTTCTCCGGCTATTTCCTGATCGTCGCCGACTTTATCCAGTGGTCGAAGGCGCAGGGCATTCCGGTGGGTCCCGGGCGTGGGTCGGGCGCGGGTTCGGTGGCGGCCTGGGCGCTGACGATCACTGACCTCGACCCGTTGCGATTCAATCTGCTGTTCGAGCGGTTCCTGAATCCGGAACGCGTGTCGATGCCTGACTTCGACATCGATTTCTGCCAGGAAGGGCGCGATCGGGTTATTGATTATGTCCGCAACGAATACGGCGGCGACCGGGTCGCGCAGATCATTACGTTCGGAAAATTGCAGGCTCGGGCGGCCGTGCGCGACGTCGGCCGCGTGCTGGGCATGTCGTTCGGGCATGTCAACCGGGTGGCCGAACTGATCCCGAACAATCCGGCGAAGCCGGTGACGTTGCAGCAGGCGGTGGACGGGGAGCCGAAGCTGCAATCGATGCGCGTCGAGGACGAGGCCATCGGCCGGCTGCTGGAGATCGCTTTGCGGGTCGAAGGTTTGTACCGCCATGCCTCGACCCATGCCGCCGGCGTTGTCATCGGCGACCGGCCGTTGGTGGAACTTGTGCCGCTGTACAAGGATCCGAAGTCCGATTTCCTGGTCACGCAATACTCGATGAAGCATGTCGAGCAGGCGGGGCTGGTGAAGTTCGATTTTCTTGGTCTGACCACGCTGACGATCCTGCGGCGGGCGGAGAATTTCCTGAAGGGGCTTGGGATCACGGTCGATCTGGACCGGCTGCCGCTGGATGATTTGAAAACGTTCGAGATGCTGCAGAAGGGCGATGCCGGCGGGGTGTTCCAGATGGAAGGCCAGGGCATGCGCGACACGCTGCGGCAGATGCGTCCCGACCGATTCGAGGATCTGATCGCCGCCGTCGCGCTGTATCGGCCCGGCCCGATGGCCAATATCCCCGATTACTGCCGGCGCAAGCACGGCGAGAAATGGGAAGCGCCGCACCCGGTGATCCACGACATCCTGGCCGAGACCTACGGTATCATGGTCTACCAGGAACAGGTGATGCAGATCGCCCAGACAATGGCGGGCTATTCGCTGGGCGGCGCGGATTTGTTGCGGCGCGCGATGGGCAAGAAAATCGCCTCGGAGATGGAGGCGCAGCGGACCATCTTCACCGACGGCGCGATCAAGAACGGGATCGATCCGAAGAAGGCGACCGAGGTCTTCGACCTGATGGCGAAGTTCGCTGATTATGGCTTCAACAAATCGCATGCCGCCGCGTATGGGCTGGTTGCCTATCAGACGGCGTGGCTGAAGGCCAACCATCCGGAGGTGTTCATCGCCGCGTGCATGAGCCTGGCGATCAACAACACCGACCGGCTGGCGGCGCTGAAGCAGGAGGCGGAGCGTGGGTCGATCAAGATCCTGCCGCCCGATATCAACCGGTCGGCCGCCGATTTCTCGGTGGAGCGGATGGAGGATGGCCGGCTGGCGATCCGCTACGCTCTGGCGGCGGTGAAGAAGGTCGGGTTCTCGGCGATGGAATCGGTAGTGGCGGCGCGCGATGGCGTTTTGTTCGAGGATGTGACGGATTTCGCGACGCGGGTCGATCCGCGGCAGATCAACCGCATGCAGATCGAAAACCTGGTGCGGGCCGGCGCGTTCGACCGGCTGGACGGCAATCGTGCCCGATTGTTCGCCGGGGCCGAAACGGTTTTACGGCGGGCGCAGGCTGATCGGGAGGAAAAGGAAAGCGGGCAGATCGGTCTGTTCGGCGGCGTCGCCAGCAAGCCGGAACCGTTGCGCCTGCCGGACGTTCCCGACTGGCCGCCGCTGGAGCGGCTGGCGTTCGAGGCCGAGGCGATCGGGTTCCATTTGACGGCCCATCCGCTGGATGCCTATGCGCAGGCGTTGAAGCGGCTGGGTGTCACCTCGTCGATCCACGTCGAATCCCGCGCCGCCAACGGTGTTACCCGGGTCAAGATCGCGGGCACGGTTGTTGCGACTAAGGAACGCATCACCCGCACCGGCAGCCGCATGGCCTGGGTGCGGATTTCCGACGCCGCCGGGTCGGTGGAGGTCACCTGTTTCAGCGAGGTGCTGGGCCGATCCCGGGATGTGCTGGCCTCCGGCAACAACGTGCTGGTTTCGGCCGAATTGAAGACCGAGGGCGAGGCGGTTCGCGTGACCGCCATGGATGTTTCGCCGCTGGACCAGGCGGCGGCGGCGGCTGGGGCGTCGATCCGGATCTGGCTGCGCGAAAGCGCTGCCGTGCCGCATATCAGGGACATCCTGGGACGGGAGAGCGGCGGCCGCGGGCGGGTGACGCTGGTGCCTCGGATCGGTGGCGAACAGGATGTCGAAATCGCCCTGCCGGGGGGGTATAACGTGACGCCTCGACTGGCGCAGGCGCTGAAATCGCTGGTCGGGGTGGATGAGGTGGAGGAGGTGTAGGGTCGAGTTACGACGGTGTGAAGCTGGTGATGAAATAACCGAATCGTTTGACGGGCGCCGCCAGCGCCTCATCGTATCGGCAGGCGAAGACTTTGCCATCCACGGCTTGCAGTGCTGATCTCGGAAAAGGCGCGGATAGCGGGCCTACGCCCACTATGACGGGAGTGGGCGCGGATAGCGGGCCTGCGCCGCTATGACGGGATTGGGTGGCAACCAACGTCGCAGCACCTGTTTTTCCACGGACCCTCAGCACGTGCGCTCGCCCGGGGAACGGCGGGGTGGCCATTCGATTTCCCGGCCGGGATCGCCGTTGGCTTATGATCCGCAATAGGCCTCAAGCCGATACCCATCCGGATCGATAACGAAAGCGGCATAGTAGTTGGGGCCATAGTCGGTGCGCAGGCCGGGTGCTCCGTTGTCGTGCCCGCCGGTGGCCAGCGCGGCCGCGTGGAATGCGTCTACGCCTTTCCGCGATGCGGCATCGAAGCAAATGTGCAGTCCCGACCGGGGATCGGCGGGAACCGGGTGGTCGGTCGCGCTGATCCAGAATACCACGTCCGTGGCGCCGTAACCGAGGGAGCCTTCGCCCTCGCTGAGACAAGTATAGCCGATTGGCGGCAGGGCGGCGTCGTAGAAACGTTTGGTCGCGGCGATATTACGGACGCCGATCGAGATGTGGTTGATCATCGGGTTGTCTCCTTCAGGTTAAGCACCGGTTCGGCGGGCGTGGAATTCGGTCTGGTGCTGCCAGGTCGTGCCGCCGTCGGATGAACGTTCTCCGATCCAAAGGAATGTATCGGGGGTGATGTCGGTGAAGCGCCAGCGGAGCGGGGTGCCTGTGTCGTCCGACCCGAGCTGAACGATATCGGGACCGGCTGCTCGGCCGATCTG
>DATAZJ010000403.1:0-9372 GCA_036272115.1 Rhodopila sp.
GGCCTGATGGGGGCCATGCCCGTCGATCTGCACTTTACCGCCGAGAACGCGCGCGCCTTGTCCAGCAACCTGATCACAGCCCTGGTCGACGCCAACCTGACGGTGCAAGGCGACATCAAGGGCGATCTGAAAGCCGGCGGAACATTGCATGTCAGACGCGCGGACATCCGCATTCCCGACAAGCTCCCGGCAGGCGTCGCGGTGCTGCCAGTCCGCAACGCCGATGCGCCGCCTCCGCCGCCCCCGCCGCCGGCGGCGCAGTCGGCCATCGCGCTAAATCTGACGCTCAGCGCTCCGCAACAGGTCTTCATTCGCGGCCGTGGCCTCAATGCGGAACTCGGCGGCACGATCCATATCCACGGCACGGCGACACAACCCATCCCGGACGGCGGCCTGCACTTGCGCCAGGGCACGCTCAGCATCATCGGCACGACGCTTAATTTCACCGAGGGAACGGTCGACTTCAGCGGCGGGGGCATCGCCGATCCCTCGATCCACTTCGTGGCCACGTCGAGCAGCAGCTCAATCGTAGCGACGCTGACGGTCAGCGGCAGTGTCTCGAAACCGAAGATCACGCTATCGAGCGTACCTGACATGCCGCAGGACGAAATCCTTTCGCAGCTTCTGTTCAACACGAGCACTTCGAAACTCAGCCCCTTCCAGCTGGCGCAGATCGGGGCGGCCCTGGCGTCGCTGTCGGGTGCCACCGGGGGGTTCGATCCACTGGAAAGCCTGAGAACGACGTTCGGGCTCGATCGCCTGTCGGTCGGAAGCAGCAGCACCGGCAGTCCGACACTGGAGGCAGGACGATACGTGGCGCGTGGGGTCTATGTCGGCGCTAAGCAGAGCGCATCCGGCAGCGGGACGCAGGCGACGGTGCAGATCGATTTGGCAAAAGGGTTGAAGCTGGAGACTACCGCCGGTTCGGGGTCTGCCTCGGCCACCGGCAGCGCCGGCAGCGCCGATGCGGCCAGCGTCGGCATAACCTATCAGTTCGAATACTGAGCGTCGTGGTTTGACGCCGGACGGCGTGGATCACGCGAAAAAACATACCCTTAAAGTGCACGTTTGGGTCAACCAAACCCGCTCTTGCTCTCAGGCGCCGCACCGGGCGTGGCGGGCGGCCATGTCCGGTTTTGATGATGTGGCTTAGGCGGGAGCGGTTTCCGCCAGCCCCTTGTTCCGTGCAAACGACTCATACCAGGCCGTCAGCCTCGGATGTCCCGACCGCCACGCATCGGAGGCAAAGCGGAAATCGAGGTATCCCAGCGCGCAGGCGACGGTGATGGAGCCGATATCGACATGCTTGTGCGGCGGATCGGCCTCCAGCACGTCAACCGACCGGCCGATGGCGGCCTTGTAGCGTTCAATCGCGGCGTCGCGCGCCGCTTCCGTCGGCCGGCCCTGTTCCCCACGGCACGGCACGGCGGCATCGAGGATCCCGTCACCCAGCGACTGGAATTTGAGCGCGCGCCACCGCGGTGCGCCGTGATCGGGAAACAACGGCAGCTCCTCGCCCAGGCTGTCGAGGTATTCGCAGATCAACTGGCTGCCGAACAGCGACAACCCGTCATCGGTGATCAGGCACGGCACCTTGGAAACCGGATTATCGGCGACCAGGTCCGCGGGCGAGGCGTGCGGATTGCTCGCATGCTTCTCGATCCGGTTCTCCAGGCCGCGAACGATCGCACACGCCATGACTTTACGGACATACGGGCTGGTGGACGAGTAATAGAGCTTCACGTACGGGTCTCTCCTCTGAGCGTAATCGCCTGAGGCCAACGGCCGGAAGGCGTGAATCACGCGATCAAGCAAACATTAGAACTTGTCTTTCTGCGCACGGAGCGTGGCGAACCTGGCCGCATCCGGCGCGGTCAGAAAGGGATTCGCTTTCAGTTCGTCGCGCAGGACGGACGGTACGCTGGGCTGGCCGGCGGCGCGCAACTGCTCCACCCTGCCGACGAATTCATGCAGCGCGGCATTGTCCGGATCGACAGCCAGCGCAAAACGAGCGTTGCTCTCGGTGTATTCGTGACCGCAGCAGACCAGCGTGTCGGGCGGCAGCGCGGCCAGCTTGCGCAGGCTGGCGAACATCTCCTGTGGCGTGCCCTCGATCAGCCGGCCGCAGCCGAGGCTGAACAGGGTGTCGCCGGACAGCAGGATGTCGCCGTCAGGGAAGAAGAAATTGATCTGACCGCGTGTGTGGCCAGGCGTGTCGATCACCCGTGCGGTCGCATTACCCAGGCGGACGATGTCGCCTTCCTTGAGCGCTTCGTCCAGTTTCGGGAGCCGGTGCTGATCGGCCGCGGCCCCGACTACGGGGCAGTTGAAACGAGCGCGGACCTCATCGACCCCGGCAGTATGGTCGGCGTGGTGGTGGGTCAGCAGGATCATGTCCAGCCGACCGCCAGCCTTTTCAACGGCTTCGATGATCGGTTCGGCGTCGGCCGGGTCCACGATCGCGGTGGCGCACGTGCCGCTGTCGCGCAGCAGCCAGGCGTAATTGTCCTTCAGGATGGGGACGGGGGATGCTGTGACTGTCATGGCGGCAGCCTACCACGCGTTCATTCGATCGGAAACCGCCGGACGTGCTATACAGCGCATATGACAGCCGACGCCCATCTTGTCGCTGAATTCTACGGATCGGCACGCGGCGCCGTGACCGCGCGCGTCCTGCGCGAACGGTTGACGGCGATGTGGCCCTCGGTCCAAGGCGAATCGGTGCTTGGGATCGGTTATGCCATGCCCTACCTGCGGCTCTGGCGCGACCAAGCGGCGCGCTGCATCGCCTTGACGCCTGCACAGATGGGTGCCGCCCGCTGGCCGCCGGGCTACGCCAGCCTGTCCTGCGCCGCGGAAGAGGACAGCCTGCCGTTCGGCGATCTGACCTTCGATCGGATCGTGCTGGTGCATGGGCTGGAGATGGCGGAAAACGCTCGCCGCCTGCTGCGCGAGGCTTGGCGGGTGCTGAAGGACGACGGGCGCCTGCTGATCGTGGTGCCGAACCGCAGCGGCATGTGGGCTTACCGGGAGAGTACGCCATTCGGTCACGGCCTGCCCTACTCCACCGGTCAGCTTGGCCGGCTGCTGGCGGGCGGCCTGTTCAGGATCGAGCGGCGCGACGCCGCCTTGTGGATGCCCCCATCACGACTGCGTGTCGTGCTGCGAAGCGCACCGTTGTTTGAGCGGGTGGGTCGCCGAATGATGCCTGGATTGGCCGGCATCACGCTGACCGAGGCGGTCAAGGATGTCTACGCCGCGATGCCGCTGCGCTCGGTGCCACGCCGGCGGCTGGTCCTGGCGGACGCCGCGTAGATCTGTGAACAGAGCCTAGGGCGACCTGATCAGCACGTAGTGCATCAGAAAATCGAATTCGATCGGGTCGTGATCCCCCGCCGGCAGCGGCGGAATATGCTGGTCGCGGAATAGCGACAGCAGCGCCAGATCCAGCCACATCGACCCTGATTTGCCAATCAGTTCGACCTCTCTGACCCTTCCGTCGGGGTCCGCACGAACACGTACCTTCGCATCGCCCTCGTCGAGATTACGGGCGGCCTCGTCAGGATAGTAGGCGTGTTCGGCGACCCACCGGCTCAGTGCGTTGCGCCAGTCGGCGTCGGCCGCATCCGCATCATGCTGGGACAGCGGCGTGATGTCTGCCTTGCCTCGCGATGCCGGCCCCAATGACATGTCGATTGTTCCAGGGATATGAACCGTGGATCGAGGCCGAGCCGCCGATCGGGATTCGGCGTTCGGCTTGCCGAAGCTGAAATTCATCGGGGCGGGAAACGCCGACGAATTGGGGGGGGTAATCCGCCTGGCGGGTGGCCGCGCGGGCAACGGTTTCGGTGCTGGCGACGGCCTGGCAAGCGATCGTGACGGCTTTGGCGCCGGTGATGGTTTGACCAGGGGTGGTGGCAACGGCAGCGGCGCCTGTTCCACCGGGGGCGGCGCCACCACGGCCGGCGATGGTATCTCAACAGGCGGTGGCGCCTCCACCGGCGCGGGCGGCGGTGGAGCCGGCATCGGCGGCGCTTCAACCGGCGGCGCAGGCTTGGTTGGTTCGAGTGCCGACGGCAATGGCTCGGCCGGCACTGGCTTCACCGGTTCGGGCGCCGGCGGTGGGGGCACGGTCGCCTGAGGTGTGAGTAGAGTCGGCGGCGGCGTTACCGGGGCCGGCGCCTTGAATGCCGGCGGCGCCAACGGTGTCGCCTGGAGGCTCGGGTTCGGCAGCGTCGGCCCGCTCTTCCGGCCACCTTCGAACAGCATTGTCACTTGGGACGGCGGCGGCAGTTGTTCTGACGTGGGCTCGCGCCGGATCGTCAGCAGCAGCAGAAAGCCGATCGTTACGTGGACCAGCAGCGAAACCAAAACTGCAAGACGAATCCGCCACGGCTTTCGACGCGGCGTGTGGCCCGCGAGCGCCTCCATCCGCCGCACATCCCTCAGCGGCATGGTCGGGTCCCTATCGATGCCGCAGCAGGAACAAGCCCTGCTCCCCGAACAAATTGGCTAGTCGGGAGGCACGCCGCCACGGCGCCCGGCGCCCGCCATCGTCGGTGGCGAGCCAGCGTTCCACGACGTAGCCCTCGTCCTCGCACAGGACGAAGAAATCGCGGATCGTACAGGGATGGATGTTGGGCGTTTCGTGCCACGGCCGATCCCAGGTCGCGGTCATCGGCATCCGGCCGGTGGACAGCAACTGCCAGCGCACCAGCCAATGGCCGAAATTCGGAAAACTGACCACCGCTCGGGTGCCGATCCGCAGCATCTGCCGCAGCACCGCGCGCGGCTTTTCCACCGCCTGCAGGGCACGAGACAGAACCACGTAATCGAACGCGCCGTCGGGATAGTGCTCCAGGTCGATATCCGCATCGCCGTGCATCACCGGCAGGCCGAACGCGACCGCGCGCGTCACCTCGGCCATATCGATCTCAATGCCGCGCGCATCACAGCCCTTGGTCTGGAACAGGTGGTCGATCAGCATCCCGTCGCCGCAGCCGATGTCCAGCACCCGCGTGCCGGGCGCGATCATCCCGGCGATCAGCGCCAGGTCGACCCGCATGTTCTTGGCCAGGAAGCGCACCGGATCGAGCGTGCTCATCGATCCGGCCTGGCTTGCCCCAATCCGGCATGCATCTCGCAGCCGCGCAGGAACCCAGCGAGCGTGCGATGGAAATCCGGCTCCTCCAGCAGGAATGCGTCATGGCCCTTGTCGGTGGGGAACTCGACAAACGACACGTTGGCGCCGGCCCGGTTCAGCGCACGAGCCACCGTTCGGCTTTCGGTGGTCGGAAACAGCCAGTCGGAGGTGAAGGACGCCAGCAGAAACCTCGTATGCGAGCCCCGGAACGCCTCCGCCAGATCGCCGCCGTAATCCGCGCCGAGGTCGAAATAATCCATCGCCCGGGTGATGGTCAGATAGCTGTTGGCGTCGAAACGCTGCACGAAGGTGCTGCCCTGGTGCCGCAGGTAGCTCTCGACCTCGAACATCTCACCGAACAGGCTGATCGCCTCGGTGCTGTCCTTCGGCGCGTTTTGCAGCCGGCGGCCGAATTTGCGGGTCAGTGCCTCCTCGGACAGGTAGGTGATGTGCGCGCACATCCGCGCGACAGCCAGGCCGCGGGCGGGGATGCGGCCGTTGCGCCAATACTGGCCGTTCTGCCAATCCGGATCGGCGAAGATCGCCTGACGCCCGACCTCATGGAATGCGATGTTCTGCGCCGAGTGGTACGATGCACTGGCGATCGGCAGCGCTGCGAACACCGCATTCGGATACAGCGCCGCCCATTGCAGCACCTGCATGCCGCCCATCGACCCGCCGATCACCGCGAACAGCCGTTCGATCCCCAGATGTTCGACCAGGCGCTTCTGCGCGCGCACCATGTCGCGGATCGTCACCGCAGGAAAATCGGTGGCCCAAGGCTGCTGGATGATCGTGCCGTCCGGCAGTTCCCGGTTGCTGAGCGGGCCGGTGCTGCCCATGCAGCCGCCCAATACGTTGGGGCAGATGACGAAGAACCGATCCGTGTCGACCGGCCGGCCGGGACCGACCACACTTTCCCACCAGCCGGTCTTGCCGGTAACCGGATGCACCTCCGCAACATACTGGTCGCCGGTGAGCGCATGGCAGACCAGGATCGCGTTCGAACGGTCAGCGTTCAGCTTGCCATAGGTGCGGTATGCGACCGTGTGCCGCCGCAGGATCGAGCCGCATTCCAGCGTGATCCCATCATCGAACGTGACATGGGCGTGGCTGGGGGTATGGCTGGCGGAACTGACCGTGTCCGTACGGGTGGCTGGCTGGTCCATCGCGGCGCTTGCATAGGACCTGCCGACGCCGGTCGCAACCACCGCTATAAATGGTCATCGCGGAATGCGGTTTGCAGACCGATGCGCATCCGCTAAGTCTCCCCCCACCCAGACGGCGAGAATGATGTCCAGTTCCGTTTCGACCAATAGCAATGCGCCTGCCGCGTTCGGCCCGACCGACGCAGGCGGGGAGGAATCCACATCCAACGATGGTTGGCGTAGCGGTGGCCTTCCCGCGCTGCGGGCCGAACTCGACCGGATCGACAACACTGTCCATGACCTGCTGATGCAGCGCGCCGAGATCGTCGAGCATGTAGCACGCTCCGGCAAACCCGCGGCGTTCCGTCCGGGGCGGGAGGCATCGATCATCCGCCGTCTGCTGGACCGCCACCGTGGTTCGCTGCCGCCGGTCGCCCTGGTTCGCATCTGGCGGGAACTTCTGGCCGGCACCACGACAATGCAGGGCGGCTTTTCCCTGTCGGTCTGCGATGCCGATCACGGGGCGCCACTGACCCAGCTTGCGCGGGAGCATTTCGGCGCGCTTACCCCGTTGCGCGCCTACGGCAGCGCCGGCCAGGCACTTGCCGATGTCAGCCAGGGCGTCGCCTCGGTCGCGGTGCTGCCCTACCCGTCCGACATCGACAACTGGTGGATTGCGCTGCTGCACCATGAGCCTCGGCTGCACGTCATCGGCCGCCTGCCGTTCTGGAAACCGAGGCCGGATGGCGCGCCCACCGCACAGGCGGTGGTCGTGGCCTCCACGTCGCCGGATGCCAGCGGGGAAGACCAGTCCTTCCTGGGCCTGGAATGCGACAGCGACGTCAGCCGAGCGCGCCTGTCAGGCGAATTGTCCGCGGCGGGGCTGAAGCCGGAAACCATGGTACTGGTTCGCCAGCAGGGATCGCCGGTCGCCAACGTCCTGGTCGAGGTTGAAGGCCACCTGTCCGACGACGACGCCAGGCTCAGCCGCCTCGGGGTGGTGCTGCGTCGTCCGGTCGTGCTGGGCAGTTACGCGATCCCAATCGCCGGAGGCACGCGATGACCACGCCTTCGCCGCGGCCGGAAATCCTGACCATCAATCCTTATGTCGCCGGCGAGTCGGAACTGCCGGGCGCCAACCGGACCGTCAAGTTGTCGTCCAACGAAGGCGCCTTCGGTGTGCCTCCATCGGCCCGAGCGGCGATCATGCAAGCGGCCGAGGAGAGCTATCGCTATCCCGATGGCGGCGCCGACCGTTTGCGGGAAGCAATCGGTAGACGCTGGGGTCTGAGCCCAGACCGCATTGTCTGCGGCGCGGGGTCCGATGACCTGTTGTACCAGTTCTGCCTGTCCTACGGCGGTCCCGGCCGTGACATCATCATGTCGGAGCACGGCTTCGCCATCTACGCCATCGCCGGCACCTATGCCGGCAGCCGGGTGATCAAGGTTCCGGAACGCAACCTGACCGCCGACCTGGACGCGATGCTGGCGGCGGTGTCTCCAGCCACGCGGCTGATCTTCCTGGCCAATCCGAACAACCCGACCGGATCCATGGTGCCCACGGCAGACATTGCTCGGTTTCGCGCCGCGCTGCCGCCCGAGGTGCTGTTGATACTTGACGCCGCCTATGCCGAGTATGTCACCTATCCGGAATACGATCCCGGGGTGAAACTGGTGGATGCCACCGACAACACGGTGATGACGCGCACGTTCTCGAAAATCTACGGTCTCGGCGGCATGCGAATCGGCTGGTGCTATGCGCCGTCCACCGTTGTCGATGTGCTGAACCGGGTGCGTGGGCCGTTCAACGTGTCGGTCGCCGCGCAGGCCGCCGCCATCGCCGCCCTGGCCGAACCAGGCTGGGTGGAAAACGGCCGCGCCCACAATGCCGAATACCGTCCCAGACTGGCGGCGGGGATTCAGGCCGCTGGCCTCAAAGTCTGGCCAAGCGAAGGCAATTTTGTTCTGGTCGACCTGGAGACGGCCGAAAACGCCAACGCCGCCGACACGTTCCTGCGCGCCAGCGGCATCATCGTGCGCAAGGTCGGCGGCTACGGGCTGCCGCACTGCCTGCGCGTCACTGTCGGCACCGCCGAGGAAATCGGGCTGGTCGTCGACGCTTTCACGGAATTCATGCGGCAATCTCGTGGCTGATCCTGTTTTCAAGCGGCTCGCGCTTCTCGGCGTCGGGCTGATCGGTTCCTCGGTCGCGCGCATCGCCCGCCAACGCGGCGACATCGCGGCCGAAATCGTCGTCAACGCCCGCACCCAGGCAACTCTGGACCGAGTGATGGAGCTTGGTTTCGCCGACCGGGTCGAACTGGACCCCGGCAAGGCTGTCGAGGGCGCCGACTGCGTCATGCTGTGTGCCCCCGTCGGCGCCTTCGCCGCCCTGGCCGCGCGTATTGCCCCGCATCTGGCACCCGGAACGGTGCTGACCGATGTGGGATCGACCAAACAGTCGGTGATCCGCGATGTCGGCCCGCTGGTGCCGGCCGGTGTGCATTTCGTGCCGGCGCATCCCATCGCCGGCACCGAACATTCCGGCCCCGATGCCGGTTTCTTCGAACTGTTCGAGGGCCGCTGGACGCTGCTGACCCCGGTTCCCGGTACCGATGAAGCGGCGATCGCCAAGGTGGAAGCACTGTGGCAGCGCTGCGGCGCCCAGACCGAACGCATGGAGCCCAGCCACCATGACCGGGTGCTGGCGATCGTGTCGCATCTGCCGCATCTCATCGCCTTCACCATCTGCGGCACCGCCGACGATCTGGCCGACGAAAGCCGCCAGGAGGTCGTCAACTTCGCCGCCTCCGGCTTCCGCGATTTCACCCGTATTGCCGCCTCGGACCCGGTGATGTGGCGGGACATCTTCCTCAACAACCGCGAAGCGCTGCTGGAAATGCTGCAGCGCTTCATGGAGGATGCCCAGGCGATGGCCCGAGCGGTCCGCTGGGGCGATAGCGCCTATATCGAGGACAAGGTCGAACGCGGGCGCAAGATCCGCCGCAGCCTGATCGAGCGCAAGCAGGCGTAATCCGTTCCACGGGTAACGGGCGGCCGGCAACGGTGACAATTGCGCTT
>DATAZJ010000404.1:0-12770 GCA_036272115.1 Rhodopila sp.
GGCATCGTAAGTCACCTGCGCCCATTTATGGAAATCGAAAGCGACCGAGTCGGCACGCTCGATACCGGCCAGCAGCGGACGCAGCTTTGGTGCCAGCAGCGCGATCGCGCCGAATGCGGCATCGACGTGAAGCCACAGGTCCTGCCCCGCCGCGAAATCGGCCAGCGCAGTGAGATCATCGACAGCGCCAGTGTCCACGGTGCCGGCCGTGCCGACCACCAGAAAAGGGCGCAGACCGCGCGCCCGGTCCTCGGCGACGCGGGCGGCCAGGACGTCGGGCCGCATGCGTCCGTGGTCGTCGCATGGGATCATCCGCAAGGCATCGCGGCCAAGACCGGCCATCTCCATCGCTCTTGGCAAGCAACCATGAGCGGCGGCAGAGGTATAGGCGACCAGTTTGGCACCGCCGACGCCGGATCGCCGGACGGACGGCCCGAGGCTGGCGGATCGCGCCACCAGGACGCCGATCAGGTTGGCAATGGAGGTGCCGGTGACCAGGACGCCGGAGGAATCGTTAGGAAAACCGAGCATTTGGGCGGCCCAGGCGATGACCTGGCGCTCGATTTCGATGGGGGCGTGGTCGCGGCCGCCCAGATTGGCGTTCAGACCGCCGGCCAGCAGTTCGGCCAGCATGCCGATGGGGGTGCCGCCGCCGTGGACCCAGCCCATGAAGCGCGGGTGCAGGTTGCCGGTGGCATAAGGTTGCACCAGTTGCTGAAACTGCTGGTAGACCGTTTCGGGTGGGGTCGGGTCCCGCGGCAGGTTTTTTCGTAACTGCTGGCGCGATTCAGCGGGCATCGGGCGCCAGACCGGGCCGTCGCGCAAGGTTTCCAGGTGGTCGAACATGTCGTCCATCATGCGGTGCCCGAGGGCGCGCAGGTCGGTCCAGTCGGTGGGGTCGAGGCTTTGCATTTTGCGCATATCGGCTCACGCCCTCCTGGCGTGTATTCACATCCTTGTCGTCATGCCGAGTGCATGCAGCGCTGCCCGATCGAGCACCGGCCGGCGGCTGGGGGGACGGGTGACGGCGAGGCCCATGACGTCGTCGTAACCCCAGAGCGCCCAGCCGATACCGCGGCTTTCGAACGCGACACGGATTGTTCTCAGCCACGCCAGACGGGCTGGGACGTTGAGTGACGTGCTGGCGCCGAATTCGCCGGCCAGAAGGTGGACATGGTGCTGGTGGGCCCAGTCCGCCGCCTTGTCGATGGGTTCAGCGACGCGGTGTGCGTCCCAGGCGAGGGAGCAGTAGTACCGCATCAGGCCTCGGGTTGCCGGGTCGGTCGATTGGTCGGCTGTCGCCTCGCAGCGGGGCCGATCGTCGGCGGGAAACGGCAGGCGGGACAAGGCTGTCCGATCCAGGCCGGGGCGGTAGGCGGCGAGCGAGGTCAGTTCGGCCGGATCGTAGAAATGAAAGCTGTAGAGGACATTGGGATCGGATTCGGGCGTCAGTGCCAGGAGTCCCCCGATGCTGCCCCAGTCCTGGCCGGTCAGCACCACCGTGTCGCTGGGCAGTGCCTGTCTGATGATGGTCAGGATCTGGTGCTGCAAGGCCGCCCATGCGGCGGGGTCGTGGGGGAAGACCGGCTCGTTCAGGACTTCCGGTACCGTGCGGGTGGGATCAAGCGGGCGTAGCGCCGGCGCCAGGGTGCGCCAGAATGCTCGCAGGCGGGCGCGATCGGCGGGGTCGGTTTCCAGGTGCCAGGCTTGCGGGTGGAGGGAAACGATCACCGTCAGGTGCTGTCGCTGGATGCGTTTGATGGCGGCGATCAGGATCGGGCGCTGGGTGTCGACGACGGTTGGATCGACGGCGAGGCGGACGAAGTCGAAGCCGGCGGCGTGGATGTCGGCGAGCGCCTGGTCGCTGAGGTAGGCCGCCAGGGCGGTGGGGTCTCGGGTCGCCGGGAAGCGGAACCAGCCGGTGATGTTGATGCCTCGGCTCAGGGTGGTGGGGGTTGGCGGAGGAGCGTCATGGTGGGACCGATGGGGGGTGGATGGCCGGGACACGCTCGCGTTTGGCGGTGGGGGCGATGGTTCGGCGGCGCCCCCAGCGGCCGGTAGAAGCCATGGCAGGATCGCCAACGCCAGCCACCGATACTTCACACGGAGGCTTTCACGGCGCTGGGCACATATCGCTCCACCAGGTAGAGCGGCCGTTGCTTGGTTTCGTTGAATACGCGGCCGAGGTATTCGCCGATCACGCCGAGGAACATGAGCTGCACGCCGCCGAGGAACAGCACCACGCTCATCAGGCTGGGGTAGCCGGCGACGGGGTTGCCGATGATCACGGTTTTCACCAGCACCTCGGCGACGTAGACCATCGAAAGCAGCGCCACCGCCAGGCCGGCGTAGGTGGCGAGTTTCAGCGGCATGACGGTGAAGCTGGTGATCCCTTCCAGGGCCAGGTTCCATAGCGTCCAGTACGACCACTTGGTGACGCCGGCGCACCGTGGCTCCCGGTCATACAGCACGTAGGTGGTCGGGTAGCCGACCCAGGCGAACAGGCCTTTCATGAACCGGTGCTGTTCGCGCAACTGGCGCACCGCATCGACCACACGCCGGCTCATGAGGCGGAAATCGCCGGTGTCCTCCGGCAGCCGCAGGTCGCCCATGCGCTGCATCAGGCGGTAGAAGCCGCGCGCGGTGCCGCGTTTGAGCCAGCTTTCACCGGCGCGACTGCGTCGCTTGGCATAGACCATGTCGAATCCGGCCAGCCAGCAGGCCACCAGGTCGGAAATTACCTCGGGCGGGTCCTGCAGGTCGGCGTCGATGACCACCACGGCGTCGCCGGCGGCATGGTCCAGACCGGCGGTGATGGCGATTTCCTTGCCGAAATTGCGCGACAGGGCAACGACGGCGATCCGGTCGTCGGCGCGGTGCAGGACCTCCATCTGGGCCAGCGTGCCGTCGGTGCTGCCGTCATCGACGTAGACCACTTCCCAGCTTTCCAGCACGGCAAGCGTTCGCAGCAGGCGACGATGGAACGTGCCGAGGCCAATCGCCTCATTGAACGCCGGCACGACCACGGAGATCGCCGGCTGCCACGATCGCCGCACCGAGAGCGGAGACACGTCCTGCATAAGTACTCCGTTAACCATTGGCTGGTACAGGCAGCGGCAGGGTGGCACGAAAGTACTGAGATTTGGTTAACGCGGCGAAGCTTCGTTCCTGGTGCGCGGTGATGGGCTTGGCGGCTCTGGTGCTGACCGGTGCGGCGTGGCTGCGCGGGGCGGAATACGACGAACAATACACCCTGTTCCTGACCGCCGGCATGGTTCGGCCTGACTGGCCGGAGGCGGCGTTTCCGGCCGGCAGGGTCGCGGCGGCGCAGACCGGGCATGCCAGCCTGGCCGGGATTGCCCGTGATCTGCGTGTCACCGACGTGCATCCGCCACTGTATTTCTGGGCGGTCGCCGGCTGGCGTCGGGTATTCGGTCCCGGCCTGTTCGCCGCCCGCATGCTGTCGGTGCTGTTCGGCCTGGTCTCGCTGGGGCTGACCGGGGCGATCGCCCGGCGTTGCGGGATCCGGCCGGTCATGGCGATGCTGCTGACGCTGGGGTGCTATGGGTTTGTCTATACGAACGCGATCGCCCGTGGCTTCGCGGCGGCGGAGATGCTGACGCTGGGCGGCGTCGCGCTGCTGCTGGGCCGGCGTCCGGCGTTGGCGGGCGTGTGCCTGGGTGCGGCGTGCTGCTGCAACTATCTGGCGGTTTTCGTCGCGGCGGCGGCGATCGTCGTGGCGGGCGCCTGGCCGGCGGCACTGGCGACGGTTCCATTTCTAGCCGTGGATGCGTGGTTTTTTGCCGCCCAGCACGGCGCCAGGCCAGGACAGTTCCCACCATTCGCGGTGTGGCCGAGTCTGTTGCGGCTGGCGAAATATCAGGTTGCGGCGGTGTTTGGCGGGCTGCCTCTGTACGTCGACGGCGTTGGCCGTGTCGTTGTCGGGGCGGTCGTCGGGGCAGTCACCGTCGCGATGATCCTTGTCATCGGAGAAGCTCGGCCATGGCGTCGCCCGATCCGGCTGACGGCGGCCGCTTCCGTCGCGCCGCCGATCGGGTTGCTGCTGCTGGGTTTCGTTTTCGACAACACGCCGATCGAGTTGCGGTATCTTTCGTTCGGGCTGCCGTTCGTCGCGCTGCTGGTCGCGTGGGCATCATGGCCGGCCGGCGGTATGCGTCGGGTCGTGCTGCCGGTCGTGCTGGCCGTCCAATGTGCCGGGGTTGCCGGGCTGCTGCTGTCGCCTCGCACGATGCAGCCCTACCGCGTTGCGGCGGCCGAGGCGGCGGGACTGGTTGCCGACGGGGTGGTGCTGGTGCCTCGTGGCAACGACGGCGTCGGCGTTGTCGGGGCGTTCGCGATCGAGGCGCCCCCTGCCCTGCCGATCCTGCTGTTGCGGCCCTCCGATCCGATTGCCGATCGTATCCACGGGTATCGGCGCGTGGTCCTGGCCGATCTGCCGCAGGACCGGGACAGTATCGCCACGATCGAGGCTATGCGCGCGGTGTTGTCGAAACCCGACTGGCGGCGTGTCGCGGTCGGATCCGATGTGACGGTTTATCAGCGGATCGGCATGAAGGAATAGACCGGTTCAGGCCTCGACCAGACCGCGGTCCATGACGGCCCGGGTCATTCGGTCGCGACAACCGCCGGGGTTCCGTCGCGCAGGCCGATGACGAACAGCGGCGTGTGGGCATGGTTGTGGTCGTCGGGCGTGTAGGTGCCGCCCAGGCGTGATGCCATCCTGGTGGTTTTCAGCGCCTTTTCGATCGCCGCGGGCTTGTCGGCGTGGGCTCTGCGGATCGCGTCCACCGCCAGATAGGTCGCCTCATACACAAAGAACGAGCGTTGCGTGGGCACCAGGCCGTAATGCATCTGGTATGACGCCACAAATGCCTTCACGCCGGGCTTGTCGATCAGCGGGGCGAACACGGCGATGCCGGTCATGTTGGCAAGGCCGCCGGCCTGGCGGAAGGCGGGAGAAACCGCCCCCAGTGCGGCGGCAAGGTCGAACCGGCCGCTGACAGGGGTTTTCAGACCCGCGGCCTCATAGGCTTTGAAGAAGGCCGCGGTCGCGCCACCTGGCATGACCAGCAATTCGTCCGGTGCGCCGGCTTTCAGCTTGTCCAGCAATGGGGCGAGGTCGGTGGTGCCGGCCGGGATGATTTCCTGCGCCGTCACGGTCATGCCTGCATCCTGCGCCGCCTTGGCGAAGGCCACTGCGTTGGCTTGCGGGAAACCCCCGGTCGCGGCCGCGATGGCGACCGATTTGACGTTTTTCGTGCGCAGGAACCTGATCAGTCCACGGGCGATATCGACCTCCGACGGGATGGTCTTGAACAGGTATTCGTTGCCGCCGGCGCCTGAGCGATCGACGAAATCCTGCCCGGCCGAGGTGGCGATCAGCAGCGGTATCTTCGCCGTCTGCACCACCGGTTCGATCGCGTGCGTCACCGGCGTGCAGAGCGCGCCGATGATGACGGGGACGTGCGCCTGCTCGATCAGCCGCGTGGTCGCGGGGACGCCGATGGCGGGCTTGCAGGCGTTGTCGGCATAGAACGCCTCGACCGGGCGGCCCAGCACGCCGCCGGCCTCATTGATCTCATTCAGTGCCAGTTGAGCGCCGTACTGTTCGGACTGGCCGCGGTCGGCTGTCGGTCCGCTCAGGATGGTGGTGATACCGATCCGTACCGGTTCGGCGGCCCGAGCGGCCGCGGGGGCGGCGGTGGCGAGCAGGCCGGCGAGCAGCAGGGCGAAGCGCGACATGGCGGGGTGTCCTGGCGGGGCGTTGAAGTCATGACCTTTCATTCATGAACGCTTGTGCGGGATTGGGCAAGACGTGGCGTCCGGCGCCGACTAACGCGACCGTAATGTCGTAAATTGCTATTTATGACTTTCTGTTGAGAGCCGCACGAATTCAGGCTGCGCATACGACAATTGGATGAATTCTTCGCCTCAACCATGGCGGGAACGATTATGCAGATGACATGTGCCCATACAGAACGGGTCCGAATCGTGGCGGAAAGCCTTGGTTCATGAATCATAACGATGGGAATATAACCATTTATACATTCATGAACGCCTAAGTAATATCAAAAATTAAATTCTTGGTTTTGCTTAATATAGTGTACCTATTGGGCAACTTATTGTATTTCAGTCTTGTGAACGTCGGATTTACACTTTTCCATTTGTTAATCGCATTCATACTGCGGGCCGCGACCATGGTGCGGCGGACGCGCGATCGGCTTCCGCGAGCAATCCATTTCATATGAAACCAACGGTCCTGGTCGCGGGCCGGCAGGAGATCGAAATGCGAAAAATTCTATTGGCCAGCGTGGCCGTCCTGGGTGGGACGGTGGCTCTTGCGCATGCGCAGACGGCGAATCCGTCACAGGGGCAACTGGCCGCGCCCTATGGATCCGGTCCAGCGTCCAACAACAACAATAATGCATGGGCCATCGCCAACACGCCGTCCGGCAGCGCTGCCGCCGGGTCGCTCAGCCGGATGTACGCGCCGAACACCTATGCCGTTCCGGCGCCAGGGACGTTGGTCATCCATCTGAACGGCCGTGTGGAAGCCGATGTCAGCGCGAACTTCACCAGCGTCGACAAGGGTCAGGCCGCATCCGGCGCGGCAAACGGCTTCAAGCTGAATCCGGTCGGCGTTTCCAGCTATATGCGCCTGTATCCGGGCTTCGACGCGCAGGCCGCGAACGGACTTCGTTACGGTGCTTCGGTTGAGCTGCGGGAGAATTTCGAGAGCGGTACGAACGGCTCATCCGGCACGGCGGCGGCAAGCCCCAGCGCCAACACGTCGGCGGAGACGGTTTTTGTGCGGCGGGCGTTCAGCTATCTGGCGGCGGACCAGGCCGGTCTCGTTCGGCTTGGACAGACGGACGGTGTGCTGGGACTGTTTGACAATTGTATATTCACCTCGCAGTGCTGGGATGCCGGCGAGTCAGGCTTGAACGGCGGTGGGCCACAGCAATCCGCCCCCGGCAACGTCATCCCGCCGTTCGTATGGCTGTCACAGTCCGGTGCGGACTACGGCAACAACAAGATCGTCTACCTGTCGCCGCAATTCTATGGATTTGACCTCGGCGTGCAGTATGCGGCGAACGAAGGCAATGCGTTCTCCAACGATGCCGGCAGCAGTCCGCTGCAGAGCGGGCCGTGCGGCGAGGCCAGCGACAACTGCGTCAATCTGTCTTCCGGCAACGATCCTACCCGCTGGCTGAACCAGGTCGGCGTCGGCGTGCGGTATCAGCGGAATTTCGGCGCGGTGGACTTCAAGACCTATGGATTCTGGGAAACCGCCGGGAAGGAGGATCCGACGGCCATTACTATCGTAAGGACCGCGCCCGGCGCCGGTTCGGGGGATATTCGTTACGACAACTTGAATTTCTACAAGGCGGGCGTGGCGGTCACCAGCCACAACATCACCGCCGCATTCGATTACATCGGCGGTGCGATCAACGGTGCATTGGCGGAACGTCCGACCGGTGGCGCATCGATGAACGCGGAACTGATCGGGCTGACCTATATCAACGGCCCGCTAACCTTGGGCTCGCAGTTCGGCGTTATCGATTCGCAGGGTCAGGCAGACCTCACCGGCACCTCACAGCGCCATGAGGTCGAGGTTGCGCTCGGTGGCAACTACAAGCTGGCACCGGGAATTCAGCTTGTTCTGGAATACCAGTATGCCCATCGTCACCAGGGTGACTTCGACTTCACCACGGGGACGGACGGCAGGACCGTCGATGGACGCTACCAGGGGGTGACGTTCTCGACCGTATTGACCTGGTAAGGACAATCGCCTCGGCCCGGGTGGTTATACCGACCGGCATTGATGCAGACTCTTCGGTTGACCCCGTCCGTCATGCCGGTTGACCCCGTCCGTCATGCCGGCGCATGCCGGTATCCACGCCTTTAACGAGCGGAAACAAAGGCATGGATGGCGAGCACGCGCTCGCCATGACGGTTGCACGGCGCTGCCGATGGGTCAACATCAAGGGCGATTGGTATGACACCCGGGCCTATTCGAGTGCGGTCGCAACCGCCTGCCGCAAGACCGGCAGCAGTTCCTCGGCGAACCAGGGGTTTCGCCGTTCCCAGCCGGTGGTCCGCCAGGACGGATGCGGTAACGGAATAAGTGCCGGACCAAGATCGCGAAACCGGCGTACCCGGTCCGTCATCGCGCCCTTTCCCAGCCGGTGCCGCAGCGCATACGACCCGACCAACAGCGTCAGACGTATCTGAGGCATCAGCCGCATGAATCGGTCCAGCCACAACGGCGCGCATTCCGGACGGGGCGGTGCGTCCCCGCCCTTCGGCAGGCGTCCCGGATAGCACAGGCCCATTGGCACGATGGCGATCCGGGACTGGTCGTAGAACAGGTCGCGGCCCATCAGCAGCCATTCGCGCAACCGTTCCCCGGAAGCATCGTTCCAAGGCACGCCGGTCATGTGAACCTTGGTTCCGGGCGCCTGGCCGATGATCAGAATCCGAGCGGTCTGGGAAACCCGGAATACCGGGCGCGGACCAAGCGGCAAGACCGATGCACAGATTTCGCAGGCGAGCGCTTCGTCGATCGCCGCGGCCAGGGTGTCGTCGGGCAGGTCGGCCATCACACCTGCCGGACGATGTAGCTCCGTTCCAGCGCTTCGACGATGGCGTTGGCATGGGCTTTGTCGCGAGCCTCGACCATCACTTCCAGTTCGGCGGCCTGCACCGATGACGAGGCGAACAGCCTCTGGTGGGACACCTCGATGATGTTGCCGCCGGAATCGCCGATCTTGCCGGCGATGTCGGCCAGCACGCCGGGCCGATCGGGAATTTGCAGATGCAGCCGCAGGATGCGGCCGTCGCGCAGCAAGTCGCGCAGCAGGACGTTCGACAGGATGCGCGCGTCGATATTGCCACCGGTGATGGCGATGCCGACCTTTTTGCCGCGAAACCGTTCCGGATAGGCCAGCAGCGCGGCCACACCGGTGGCGCCGGCGCCTTCGGCCACCGTCTTGGCGCCTTCGATCAGCAGGCCGATGGCTTCCTCGACCGCGCGTTCGGGCGTGACCAGGATCCCGGCGATACGGCGGCGGACCATTTCGAAGGGGATTTCACCGATGTCACGCACGGCGATGCCCTCGGCGATGGTGGCGCCGCCGACGGACACGGATCGGCCGGCCAGGCGCTGCGCCATGGCGGCGTAGGCTTCGACCTCGGCGCCGTAGACGGCGATACCGGGTCGCAATGCAGAGGCAGCCACCATGCAGCCGGCCAGGAGGCCGCCGCCGCCGGCCGGGATGATCAGCGCGTCCAGGTCGGGGGCGTCCTGCAGCATTTCCAGCGCCATGGTGCCCTGACCGGCGATAATCCCAAGGTCGTCGTAAGGGTGGATGAATACCAGCGACTGTTCCGCGGCCAGTTCGTGGGCGTGTGCCGCGGCTTCGGCCAGGGTTTCGCCGACCAGCACCACGTTCGCGCCCCAGGACGCGGTCCGGGTCACCTTTGTGGAGGGGGTGAATTTCGGCATCACGATGGTCGCGGCGATGCCCAGCAGGCTGGCATGGCGCGCCACGGCCTGGGCGTGGTTGCCGGCCGACATGGCGATGACGCCGCGTGCCCGTTCAGCTTCGGTCAGCAGCGCCAGACGGTTGGCGGCGCCGCGTTCCTTGAACGCACCGGTCACCTGCAAATTGTCCAGCTTCAGCATGACCTCGGCGCCGCTCAGGCAGGAGATCGCATGGCACGGCACCATCGGCGTCCGCACCACACGCCCGGCGATCCGTTCGGCCGCCTGCTCGATGTCCTCAAGCGCGATCATTGGCTATCCTCGCCTGTCATGACCAAGGGCGTACGGCGGCGGCGATGACGGCGGGCGGTGCCCGATCAGACAAACCTGACTTCCAGGATTTCGTATGACCGATCGCCGCCGGGGGCCGGCACGGAAACGGTCTCGCCGACTTTCTTGCCGATCAGTGCCTTGGCGAGCGGCGAGGAAATCGACAGCAACCTGGCCTTGATGTCCGCTTCGTAGACACCGACGATCTGGTAGGTGGCTTCCTTGTCGGTCTCTTCGTCCACCAGCTTGACGTGGGCGCCGAACTTCACATGGGACCCGGACAGGGTTGATGGATCGATCACCTCGACGCCGCCGACGATCTCCTCCAGTTCCTGGATGCGGCCTTCGATGAAGGATTGGCGTTCCCGCGCGGCATGATATTCAGCGTTTTCAGATAGATCCCCGTGCGACCGAGCTTCCGCGATGGCGCGGATGACCGCCGGACGTTCCTGCGATCGCAGGGTCCGCAGCTCCTCTTCCAACCGCCTCAGCCCGGGGGCAGTCATGGGAAACTTCTGCACGGCGTGTCCTTCAATCCTTGGTCAAAGCGGGCGCATCACGTAAGACCGCCGCGGCCGGGTCGTCCCCCACCGCGGCGCTATGAGTCAAAACGAACCGCGAAAATAGGACTGTAGTGGCGCAACTTCAAGCGTTCCCGCTTTTAATGCCGCGATCGCGTGCACGGCGGCCCTGGCACCCGCCAGGGTTGTGTAATGCGGCACCCCATGGGTCAGGGCGCCGCGGCGGATCGCAAAACTGTCGGCGACCGATTGCGGGGTGGAAGCGGTGTTGATCACCAGTTGAACTTCGCCGGAGCGGATGGCATCGACGCAGTGGGGACGGCCTTCCAGGACCTTGTTCACGACGGTCACCGGGAAGCCGGCTTCCCGGATGCGGGCGGCGGTGCCGCGGGTGGCCAGGATGGAAAATCCCATCTCATTCAGCCGGCGGGCCAGGGCGGGAAGTCCCTTCTTGTCGGCATCCTTGATCGACAGGAACACCTGCCCCGCCATTGGCAGGATCACGCCGGCACCGAGTTGGGATTTGGCGAAGGCGCGCTCGAAACTGGAATCGAGTCCCATCACTTCGCCGGTCGATTTCATTTCCGGCCCGAGGATGGTGTCGACGTTGGGGAAGCGGGCGAAGGGGAAGACGGCTTCCTTGACCGCGACGTGCGGGGCGATGGAGTCGTCGTCCAGCTTGAAGTCGCTGGCCAGTTTGGCACCGGCCATGACGCGGGCACCGATTTTCGCGACGGGCACGCCGGTGGCCTTGGCGACGAACGGGACGGTGCGGGAGGCGCGCGGGTTGACCTCCAGCACATAGATCGTGTCGTCCTTGATGGCGTACTGGACGTTCATCAGCCCGACGACACCGAGCGCCTTGGCCAGCGCCTCGGTTTCCGACTTCAGTTCGGTGATCATCGCCGGCGACAGGGAGTAGGGCGGCAGCGAGCAAGCCGAATCACCGGAGTGGATGCCGGCTTCCTCGATGTGCTCCATCACGCCGGCGACGTAGACGGTCTCGCCGTCGCAGATGCAGTCCACGTCCACTTCGATGGCGTCGTTCAGGTAGCGGTCGATCAGCACCGGGGTTTCGCCCGAGACGCGCACGGCTTCGCGCAGATAGCGGTTCAGGCCGGCGTGGTCGTAGACGATCTCCATCGCCCGACCGCCCAGCACGTAGCTCGGGCGGATGACCACGGGGAAGCCGATGCGGTCGGCGACCGACACCGCTTCATCCACCGACCGGACAATGCCGTTGTCCGGCTGCAGCAGGCCGAGGCGTTGCAGAAGCTGCTGGAACCGCTCGCGGTCTTCCGCCAGGTCGATCGCGTCGGCGGAGGTGCCGAGGATGGGAATCCCCTCACGCGACAACGCCTGCGACAGTTTCAGCGGCGTTTGGCCGCCATATTGGACAATGCAGCCCAGGACGGTGCCGTTCTGCTGTTCCCGCCGGACCAGGGCGACGACGTCCTCCTCCGTCAGCGGCTCAAAATACAGGCGGTCGGAGGTGTCGTAGTCGGTGCTGACGGTTTCCGGGTTGCAGTTGACCATGATGGTCTCGAACCCGGCCTCCTTCAGCGCGTAGGCGGCGTGGACGCAGCAATAGTCGAACTCGATCCCCTGGCCGATGCGGTTCGGGCCACCGCCGAGGATAATGATCTTGCGGCGGTCGGTGGGGTCCGCTTCACAGACCGGCGTGCCGTATCCGCCCTCGAACGTCGAATACATATAGGGGGTTTTGGAGGCGAACTCCGCGGCGCAGGTGTCGATACGCTTGTAGACCGGGGTGACACCGAGGTTGGCCCGCATGGTCCCGACCCGCGCCGGCGTGGTGCCGGCCAGTTGAGCCAGGCGTTTGTCGGAAAAGCCCAGCGCTTTCAGGCGCCGCAGCGCCCCGGCCTCGGCCGGCAGCCCGGATGCGGCGACATCCCGTTCGGCGAGGACGATCCGTTCCAGTTCCCGCAGGAACCAGGGGTCGAATTTTGTCGCATCGTGGATGTCCTCCACCGTCAGGCCGGCACGCAACGCCTGCCCGGCCATCAGCAGCCGATCCGGCGTCGGCGAGGACAACGCCGCTCGGAACGCATCCGGCCCGCCATCGCCCGGCGCGTCGACCTCATCCAGTCCGGAAAGACCGGTTTCCATGCTCCGCAGCCCCTTTTGCAGGGCCTCGGCAAAGGACCGGCCGATCGCCATCGCCTCCCCCACCGACTTCATCGACGTGGTCAGCAGCGCCGGCGTCCCGGGAAATTTCTCGAACGTGAAACGAGGGATCTTGACCACCACATAGTCGATGGTCGGCTCGAAGCTGGCCGGCGTGACCATGGTGATGTCGTTGGTCAATTCATCCAGCGTGTAGCCGACCGCCAGCTTGGCGGCGATTTTGGCGATCGGAAATCCGGTCGCCTTCGACGCCAGGGCGGACG
>DATAZJ010000405.1:0-12422 GCA_036272115.1 Rhodopila sp.
CGGATCAGCTCCGGACCCGGCGCCGCCCACGGCGTCGGAACCTCCTCGACACTCGCCCCCAGTTCGGCAAACCGCAGCGCCGCCGCTTTCACCAGCGCGGCGACTTCGGGATCAACCCGCGCATGGCCCAGATCGGGGCTATAGGCGATTCGCTTGCCCTTCACCCCCTCATGCAAACGCGCATGATAGGCTGCCGGACCAGCCTCCAGCGTGGTGTAATCCAGCGGGTGCGGACCCGCCATCACCTCCAGGAGCACCGCGGCGTCCGCCACGGAACGGGTCAGCGGCCCATTATGCGATGTCAAATCGCCGGTGCTCACCGGATAATTCGGCACTCGCCCGAAACTGGGCTTCAACCCGAACACGCCACAGAAATGCGCCGGCATGCGGATCGATCCCGCCCCGTCGCTGCCCTGGTGCAGCGGCCCATACCCCGCCGCGCAGCCCGCCCCCGCTCCAGCCGAAGATGCCCCCGCATTGTAGCCAGATTTCCACGGATTATGGGTAATCCCGGTCAGCGGCGAGTGCGACACACCGGTCCAGCCGAACTCTGACGTGGTCGTCTTGCCCAGGATGATGGCGCCCGCATCCTTGATGCGCGGAACCATCGGCGCATCCTCCGCCGGCTGGTTACCCTGGTAGATGAAACTGCCCTGCTGGGTCGGCATGTCCTTGGTGATCGCCAGGTCCTTGATCGTCACCGGCACACCATGCAGCCGCCCGATCCGCCCCCCGGACATCAGCTTCGACTCAGCCGCCCGCGCCGCATCCATCGCCTGGTCGGCCGCGAGATGCACGAACGCATTGACCTTGGGTTCCAGTGCCTCGATCCGCGCCAGCAGCGCGCCGGTATATTCGACCGGGGAAAGTTGCTTGGTGCGGATCAGTTCCGCAAGGCGGGTCGCCGGCAGGAAACCAAGGTCTTCCGAAGTCATCGCATATCCTTTTGCTCTGCGTTCAATGGGGTCTCACGGCAGCCGCTCAGTACGTCGCCCGTCCTCCGGAGACGTCGAACACCGCGCCGGTTGAAAAACTGCATTCCTCGCTCGCCAGCCACAGGATCAACGACGCCACTTCGTCGATCGCACCAAACCGCCCGATGGGGATTTTCGACAGCATCCAATCGATCTGCTGCTGCGTCATCTGGTCGAAGATCGGCGTCTTCACCGCCGCCGGAGTGACGCAGTTGACGCGGATTTCGCTCCCCGCCAGCTCCTTCCCCAGCGACTTCGTCAATCCGATCACCCCCGCCTTAGACGCCGAGTAGGCGGACGCGTTCGGGTTCCCCTCCTTCCCCGCGATCGAGGCGATATTCACCACCCGCCCATAGCCATTCGCCAGCATGAACGGCACCACGGCATGGCAGCAGTAGAAGACACCCTTCAGGTTGATGTCGATCACCCGGTCCCAGGCCGCAACCGGATACGCCCACGTCGTCTCGTTCGGTCCAGTGATCCCCGCCGAGGCCACCAGAATATCGATTTTCCCCAAAGCCGCCGCCGTGGCCTCCGCCGCCCGGTGGACCGCATCAGGATCGGCAACATCCAGCACCACCGTGTGCGCCGCGCCCGACCGCGCCAGGCCAGCCTCGTCCATGTCCCACAGGCTGAGCGTCGCCCCTTCGGCCGCCAGCCGGCGCGCGACACCGGCGCCAATCCCCGAAACGCCACCGGTGACGATGGCCGTGCGTCCTGTGAACCGTTGCGCCATGCGGCGACTCCTTCCCGGAAACCCACAGTGAAGGCCGGACCGGCAATCGCCACAAGATGGATTGTCCGCCCGACACGCCTGACGTGTCATTAATAAACTCTGTAACTATTTAGTAAGCGAATCCGCCCTATATCCCGCCGTCAGGCCGACCCCACAACCGGCTGCTCGGAGGCAAACACGGGGCCGATGAACCCACAGATCGACACACGCCGGCGAGACGTACGGACCGGCGTCCTCAAGCGGGCGAAGATCGCCTTCGGACGCGCGGTGATCGACTGCGTCGTGCTCGACATCTCATCCGGCGGCGCCCGCGTCCGCACCGACGTCACCGCCACCATCCCCGAACAAGTGATCCTGCGCTTCTCCGGCGGCGGCGCCTACGTCGCCCGCGTCCAGTGGGCGATGGGAACCGAGATAGGCTTCGCCTTCGACAGCCTCGCCCCGCTGGCCGAGGATGCCGCGTCCCTGGCGTTGTCGGCCTTCAACGCACTGCCCGCCAACGACCTGGACATCCCGATCCGCCTGCTGCGTTCGGTGCGGTTTTTTGACGATCCCGTGCTGGCAAAAGCCACCGAGGCGGTGGAAGCCGCCTACGCCCATTTCAAGGCGACACTGAAGGAACGCATCGACTTCCGGGTGTGACAGAGGACGGTCGGGGTCGTCAGGCGATGCGCGAGAATAAGCGTCTTGGGCAAGGAATCGTTGCAAGACATGGTCGCCCCCCATCATGCCGACCACGGTCGGCGTTCACGCCTCTGTCGGGACACGCACCGCCATCTGTAGATGGAGCGCCCCGAACGACTCGGTCATTTCCAAACGTCGCTTTGGCCATCACTGGAGCGTTATGAGTTCGGCGGAATGTCTTCTTCGTTGTGGTGAAGATAAAACCCAAGTCGCCAATCCCAATAGTCCCACCCCCGCCAGCCATCAGGACGCTCGAGGAAATCAGCCACAAGTTCATCCCGGGCCGCTCGGAGTCGCAGGAGCGACGAAATAACCAGCAGTATGTTTTGCGCGATCCAGGCTTCAACCAAAGCCCGAACAAGCGATGACTTGGCGGCTTCACTTCCCGGCTGTGTTGTCGAGACCACGAAATCGCCGCCAGAAGGGTCATTATCAACGGATAGGCACCGCGATGCGCATAAGCGGCACAAATCAGATCGTTCGGGGGCGTCCCGGTATCCCACAGGGACTACGCAAGTCGGACGATTTGTGCCGTCATGGCACCCGCATCCGGGTCTTACCTCCGCCCGCGCCAGATGCTTAAACACAAAACCATGAATCGCCGCGCACTCCTTCATCTGGTTGGCAGGGCCGGCGGCGTCGCTGCGGCCTATCACACCATGGCTGCGATGGGACTGCTGGCCGTCCCGTCCGCCTACGCCGGGCCACCCGATCTTCCGCCGGGCCGTGGGCGGCTTGTCGTCATTATCGGCGCCGGCATCGCGGGCATGGTGCTCGCCTACGAACTGCGCCGCGCCGGCTACCGGCCTGTCGTCCTGGAAGCGCGAGCCCGCCCCGGCGGCCGCAACTGGTCACTCCGCGCCGGCGACACGGTCACCGAGACCAACACCACCCAGCACGTCGCCTGGGACCGTGACGACCACCTCTACTTCAATCCCGGCCCCGGCCGATTGCCCTACCACCACGAGGGCATTCTCTCATACTGCCGTACCCTGGGCGTGCCGCTGGAGGTGCTGTGCAACGACAACCGCGCCGCCCTCATGCAGGACGACCACGCCTTCGATGGCGCGCCGCAACTCAACCGCCGCGTGGTCAACGACGGTCGCGGCTACGTCGCCGAACTGGCGGCCAAGGCGGTGGACATGGACCTGCTGGCACAGCCGGTCAGCACCGAAGACCAGGAACGCCTACGTTCGTTCCTGCGCGGCTTCGGCGCACTCGACAAGGACATGGCGTATCGCGGTTCCGCGCGCTTGGGCTGGGCGAACCCGCCGGACGCGACCCAGCCGGGCACCCCTAATCCGCCGTTGGACCTGAGGCGGATCCTGGAGTCGGATTTCTGGCAGGGCCCGATGCAGTTCGGTGAACTCTCCAGCATGGCGGCCACCATGTTGCAGCCTGTGGGTGGCATGGGTCGCATCGGCGAGGCGTTCGGGCGGGCGCTGGCCGGGACCATTACCTACCAGGCGGTGGTGACCCGGCTGCGACGAACCGAAACCGGCGTCCGCATCACCTGGAAGCACGCCGGAACCGGAACCGAATACCGGATCGACACGCCCTGTATCGTCATTACCGTACCGTTCTCCGCCCTCGGCGACATCGACGCGGATTTCACCCCGCCGATCCGCACCGCGATGCAGGCCGCCGAGTACGTGCCGGCCGGCAAGGTCGCCTTCCAGGCATCCCGCCGGTTCTGGGAACTGGACCAGCAGATCTACGGCGGCATTTCGTGGACCAGCCGAGACGCGACTCAGGTGTGGTATCCCTCGGGCGGCCTGCAGCGCGCCAAGGGCATCCTGGTCGGCGCCTATATCTGGTCGGAGGACGTGGGCAACGCCTTCGCCGCCAAACCACTGCCGCAACGCCTGAGCAACACGCTGGACGACGTCGCCCACCTGCACCCCCAGGCGCCGAAGTTCCTGGGGCAGGGCGTATCGGTATCCTGGAAGAACATTCCCTACACCCGAGGCGGGTGGGCGGAATGGAGCCGCCAGGCCCGAGCGACCCAATTCCCCACGCTGCTGAAAGGCGACGGCCCGTACCTGTTCGCCGGCGAGCACATGTCGTTCATCACCGGATGGCAGGAAGGCGCGGTTCGTTCGGCGCACAAAGTGCTGGCGGATATTGGGGAGCGGATGCGGGGGTAGTTCTATCGGCGCCAACCCAAGATGCGCGCCGCTTGGGACCTCCCCCTACATCGCGATAGAAAATCCTCCATCCACCGGGATCGCCGTCCCCGTGACAAAATCCGACGCCGAGCTGGCCAGGAACGCCGCTACCCCCGCCATGTCGTCCGGGACGCCCCAGCGGCCATGTGGCGTGCGCTTCTCCACGCTGTCATGCAGGCCTTCCACCTGCCGCCGCGCTCCCTTCGTCAGATCGGTATCGATCCAACCCGGTAGAACCGCATTGACCTGGATATTATCTTTCGCCCAAGCAGTCGCCATCGCTCGGGACATTTGCACGATGCCACCCTTGCTCGACGCATACGCCGTCCCATAAGGCGCACCGAACAGCGACATCATCGATCCGATATTAATCATCTTACCGCCGCCGGCCTTCAGCATCACCGGATAGGCGGCCTGCGAACACAGGAAGGCGCTGGTCAGGTTGGTATCCAGCACATGATGCCACTCCGCCTCGGTCAGATCCTGCGGCATCTTGCGCACCGAGGTCCCTGCATTGTTCACCAGGATATCGACATGCCCGTGCTTCGCCACGGTGCGAGCGATCAGCGCCTCGCACTCGGCCTTCTTCGTTACATCGGCAACGATGAAGCCGGCGTTCGCGCCCATCTCGCGCAGCACTGCCAGCGCCGCCGCGGCCTTCTGCTCGTCGCGGCCGGCGATGACGATGCTGGCCCCGCAGGACGCGATCCCACGAGCCATGCCCAGCCCGATGCCCCCGTTGCCACCGGTAATGACGGCAACCTTGCCGTTCAGATCGAACAGATTCATCAGCCGCTCTTCCCCATAGAACTCGCACACGCCTACTGGCAGGCCAGGCATTCCTCATAATCCGTGGTGTTCACTACGCCCGCCATCGCCACCAGGGGCAACCGTCCCTGCGGCGCGTCGTTCGCCGGCAATGTCGCCCCCTGCATCAGCCCGGTGAACGCCGCCGGCGCCACCGCCTTCTCACTGACGTTGTCAGCCCGAGCGATCGACAGGCTGCGGCAGTAGTACAGCGACTTCACGCCTTTCTTCCACGCCATGAAGTGAATCTGATGCAGATCGCGCTTATGCACATTCGCCGGCAGGAACACATTGACGGATTGGCTCTGGCACACGAACGGCGCGCGATCTGCCGCGTGCTCAATAATCCAACGTTGATCCAGCTCGAACGCGGTCTTGAACACCGCCTTCTCCTGCTCGTCCAGGAAATCCAGATGCTGCACGGACCCTTTCGTGGTCGTAATCGACGACCAGACCTCATCGGTGTCGTATCCCTTCTCCGCCAGCAGCTTCTGCAGATGCCGGTTGCGCACCGAGAAACTTCCCGAGAGTGTCTTCTGCAGGAACACGTTCGCCGCGATCGGCTCGATCCCCGGCGAGGAATTCCCCGCGATGATCGAAATCGAGGCCGTGGGCGCAATCGACATCTTGTGCGAAAACCGCTCCTTCACGCCGTATTCCAGCGCATCCGGGCACGCGCCGCGCTCATCCGCCAGCTTCACCGACGCCGCGTTCGCCTGCGTCCGGATATGCCGGAACATCTTCTTGTTCCACACCTTGGCGACCACGCTCTCCCATGGCACATTCAGTCCCTGAAGAAACGAATGGAACCCCATCACTCCCAGCCCGACCGACCGCTCCCGCATCGCCGCATACCGCGCCTTCTCCATACCCGGAGGCGCCCGGTCGATGAAATCCTGCAGCACGTTGTCGAGGAACCGCATGATGTCCTCGATGAAGGTCGGGTGCTCTTCCCACTGCGCCCAGTTCTCCAGGTTCAGACTGCACAGGCAGCACACCGCGGTGCGCTCGTTGCCCAGGTGATCCATCCCTGTGGGCAGCGTAATCTCACTGCACAGGTTGGATGTCTTCACCTCGAGCCCGGCCAGCTTATGATGTTCCGGCCGCGCATTGTTGACGTGGTCGGAGAACACCAGGTACGGCTCCCCGGTCTCAATACGAGCGGTCAGGATCCGCACCCACAACGCGCGTGCGGAAATCGACCGCACCACCGACTTGTCCTTCGGCGACCGCAACTGCCACTGCTCATCGCTTTCCACCGCCCGCATAAAGTCGTCGGTGATCTGGATGCCATGATGCAGGTTCGGCGCCTTGCGGTTCGGATCGCCCCCCGTCGGCCGGCGAATTTCGATAAATTCCTCGATCTCCGGATGCCACACCGGCAGATACACCGCCGCCGACCCACGCCGCAGCGACCCTTGCGAAATCGCCAGTGTCAACGAATCCATCACCCGGATGAACGGGATCACGCCGGACGTCTTGCCGACCGCGCCCACCTTCTCCCCGATCGAGCGCAGATTGCCCCAGTACGACCCGATGCCGCCGCCCTTCGACGCCAGCCACACATTCTCCGTCCACAGCCCCAGGATGCCATCCAGGCTGTCATTCGCCTCATTCAGGAAGCAGGAGATCGGCAGCCCGCGGTTGGTGCCGCCATTCGACAGGATCGGCGTCGAGGGCATGAACCATAGCTTGCTCATGTAGTCGTACAGCCGCTGCGCATGCGCATGGCTGTCGCCGTATTGCGAGGCAACGCGCGCGAACAGGTCCTGGAAATCCTCGCCCGGCATCAGATACCGGTCCGTCAGGGTCGCCCGCCCGAAATCCGTCAGCAATGCGTCCCGAGACCGGTCGACATGCACCTGATAGCGCCCCGGCATCTGAACAGCATCGAGCATCTGAACGGCATCGAGCACGGCGGCCTCCCCTGGCAACATCATATCGCGAAACACCTTTCTGCCCCAGGTCATTGGATTCGAAGCAAACCATATATGGGTCTAACGACAACCCAAACCACAATATGGAGCATTTGTGGCCGGATTGCCACGCCGTAATCTCGCTAAATCGAACCGCGACTCTATCGGCTCAACACCTCTCATCCCACTGGACATTTACCAGTCCGACTCGTTCTCCCCATGTTCCACAAGCCTGTGGATAGATCACGTGAATCCGTCGAACCGCACGAACGACCGGGCAGGGACCCGCGTTGTCATCAGCGTATTCTCCGGCGCGTCCGGGTCCGCGTAGCCCAGCGCCATGCCGCAGACCACGGTCTCCTCCGCCGCCAGCCCCAGAACCGGCCGGATGGCGCGATGAAAATGCGTCCAGGCCGCCTGCGGGCAGGTGTCCAGCCCACGCCCCCGCGCGGCGGTCATGACATTCTGCAGGAACATGCCGTAATCCAGCCAGGACCCGGTGGCCAGCCGCCGGTCGATCGTAAAGATCAGCCCCACCGGCGCGTCGAAGAACTGGAAATTGCGCCGATGCTGTGCCTTCGCCTTGGCGGCCTCACCCCGAGCAATCCCAAGCAACCCATACAAATCCCACCCCACCGCTCGGCGGCGCGACAAATAGGGCTCGAAGAAATCGTCCGGGTAATATGGCACCTCCTGGCTCCGGTCGAACCCGGGCGCGTCGAATGCCGCCTGCACCGACTCCACCAGCGCATCCTTCGCCGCCCCAGCCAGCGCGTAGCCACGCCACGGCTGCATGTTCGTCCCGCTGGGCGCGCGCGCCGCCGCATCCAGGATCGCCTCCACCGTCGCCGCCGGCACCGGAGTCGACAGAAACCGCCTGATCGACCGGCGGGAGGTGATCGCTTCGTCAACGGCACTCATGCGGCGGCTTCCAGCTTGGCGATGAAGTCACGCAGCGCCGGCGCCCATTTGCCGGCATCCGCCCCAGACGCCAGATGGCCATGCTCGCTGTCGATTTCCACATAGGAAGCATCCACCCCGGCCCCGCGCAGCCCAGCCATGACCCCCGGCGCCAGGCTGGGCGGAAACAGCGCATCGGTGCGCGACAGAACATACAGCACCGGCACCCTGATCCGCCCGAAATCCTTCGCGACATCATAGCCCGCCATTGCATCCCCCAGTATGAACAGCGAATTCGCGTCGAACACGTCCGCCCAGGCCGAGGCGATCCGCCTTAACTCCGCATCCCGGGCGGCCGGATCGGGAAACCGCTCCGACAAACTCGCCGCCATCCCATAGCGTGTCAGCGTATCCACCCGCAGCGCCGTCAGCGTCTCATGCACGCCGCCCTTGTCGTAGTAGTCCCCGCCATTCCAGTTCGGGTCCTTGCCGAACCATTTCATCAGCCCCTCCACCCGGTCGGACTGCGGCGGCAGCGGCGACGTCACCACCGGCGCCACGCCATCCATGAAATCCGGAAACGTCACCGCCCACTGGAACGCCTGGAACCCGCCATAGGACGGTCCGACCACCGCCCGCAGATGGCTCACCCCCAGATGCGCCAGCAGCCGCTTCTGCGCCGTCACGATGTCCACCACCGAAATTTTTGGAAATTGTGACCCATACGGCTTGCCGGTCCGCGGATCGATCGACGCCGCATTGGTCGATCCAAAGCTCGACCCCAGCATGTTGGAGCACACGACGAAATACCGATCGGTGTCGATCGGCGCACCGGGCCCGACCAGCGTGCTCCACGCCCCTTCCGAGGACGCCACGCCCGGCTCGATCATCCGTGGCCCGCTGGTATAGCCATGCGTCACCAGGATCGCGTTGCGGCCGTCCGGCGCCAGTCGCCCCCGCGTGGCATAGGCCAAAGTGACCTCCGGCAAACGGGCGCCGCCCGTCAGCGGCAGATCGGAGAACGTGAAGCTGGCATGGGTGATGTCGGACATGGCGGTTTCCTTTTTCGCACGGTGGGTCAGGTTGCCATCGACCGGCGTTGCGTGCCAATCACCGCTGTAGCCAAGGCGAGTCAAAGGGACCCCATGCAGCACCCGACCAACTCCACCCGTCTGTCCGCTACGATGGGTCTGGCGATGATGGCCGCCCTGATCGCTCTACCTGCCCTGGCCGAGGACCTGACCGTCACCATGAAAAAAGCCACACAGAGCGGCACCAGCGATACCCTGGGCACGATCACCATCTCCGAGACCAGCGCCGGCGCCACCTTCAAGGCTGATTTGCATGGCCTGCCGCCCGGACCGCACGGCTTCCTCGTGCATCAGAACGCCGATTGCGGCCCCACCTTCATCAACGGCGTCCGCATTCCGGCCGGTGCCGCCGGCGCGCCCCTGGACCCGGACAATATCGGCAAGCACGAAGGCCCAGCGGGCAACGGCTATCTGGGCGACCTGCCCAGGCTGGTCGTGCAGCCCGACGGCACCACGACGCAGACCGTGACCGCCCCGCGCATCAAGAACATCGACATCCTGCACGGCCACGCCCTGATCATCCATACCTACAACGACAATTACAGCGACTCGCCCAACCTGATGGGCGGCGTCGGCGGCAGCCTTGCCTGCGGCCCAATCGGATGAGCACCATGGAATTCGGTATCGCCCTCGCCACCGCCGCCGACAGTTGGAAAACCGTCAAGCGGGCCGAGGAACTCGGTTTCTCCCACGCCTGGTTCTACGACACGCAGATGCTGTGCGCCGACTGCTTCGTCGCCATGGGCGCCGCGGCGGTGCAGACGTCCCGCATCCGCCTGGGCACCGGCGTGCTGATCCCCACCAACCGCATCGCCCCGGTCACCGCCAACGCGTTCGCGTCCCTGAACCAGCTTGCCCCCGGCCGGATCGATTTCGGCGTCGGCACCGGCTTCACCGGCCGGCGCACCATGGGCTTGGGCGCGATGAAGCAGAGCGACATGGAGGAATACGTCCGCGTCGTCATGGCCCTGTTGGACGGCGAGACCCCGGACTTCGAGATCGAGGGCAAATCGAGAAAGATCACCTTCCTCAACCCCGAACTGAAGCTGATCAACCTGCGGGATGAGGTGAAGCTGCACATCTCGGCCTATGGTCCGCGCGGCCGGGCGCTGACGGCGAGACTGGGCGCGGGGTGGCTGAACTTCGTCGGCGACGCGGCCGGCGGCGTGGCGGCGATGAAGGAGATGCAGGCCAGTTGGGACCGCGGCGGCAACGACCTGTCCGACCTGACCGCGGTCGCCTTCGCCCTCGGCTGCGTGCTGGCGCCGGGCGAGGCGGCGGATAGCGACCGAGCCATGGCCCAGGCCGGGCCGCGTGCGGCGGTACTGCTGCATCGCGCGGCGGATGAGGCGCTGGCGGGCCTGCCGAACACGTCCGTGGTCCCGCCGGAACTGGCGGAGCCGATCGCCGGCTATGTGGAACTGGCCAAGACGTTCAAGCCGGCGGATGCGTTGTATCTGACCAACCACCGCGGCCACCTGATGGTGGTGAAGCCGAACGAACGCCCCTTCGTGACGGCCGAAATGATCCGCCAGACAACGTTCACCGGCGAGGAAGCCGATCTGCGCGACCGAATCGCTGCGCTGCGGGATGGTGGGTATACGCAGTTCACGGTGCAGTTGGCCCCCGGCCAGGAGGCCGCAATCGAGGACTGGGCTCGGTTGAAGGCGGCGTTTTAGGCCATCTTTCCCGGTTGGAATCACCTGCTCTGTCTTCGGGCGTGCGGAGAATAAGCCAGCTAATCTCCGCAATATATGCGGCGAATATGATTGCCGGATGCGGTGATTATATGCGATGATCTCCGCGAAAGATGCGGCGAATGACGGCGTACATCTATACCCTGGACGATTGGCCCAAATTCCATTGGAACCATGAAACCCTGGCGTCCAGGTTGGCCGCGGTGCGTCATCACCAGGGCCGGCTGATTGGCCGCATGGAAGGACTTGGTTTCCATCTGCGCGCTGAGGCCGCCCTGCAGTCACTGACCGAGGAAATCGTGAAATCGAATGAGATCGAGGGCGAACTTCTCGATCGCGAACAGATCCGATCTTCGATTGCCCGCCATCTGGGTATGGACATTGGCGCCCTGGCACCTGTCGACCGCAATGTCGAAGGCGTGGTCGAAATGATGCTCGACGCAACCCAGAACTATGCGGCGCCGTTGACGAAGGCGCGCCTGTTCGATTGGCACGCCGCGCTGTTCCCCACGGGGCGCAGCGGGATGGCAAAAATCCAGGTGGGTGCGTGGCGAGATGGCAAATCAGGGCCCATGCAGGTCGTCTCCGGCCCAATAGGTCGCGAACGCGTTCACTATCAAGCCCCCGACGCGCCGCTTGTCGACCGCGAGATGCGTGCTTTCCTCGCCTGGTTCAATGGCCACGACCCAACCGATCCGGTCTTGCGCGCCGCACTTGCCCACCTGTGGTTCGTGACCATCCATCCGTTCGACGACGGGAACGGGCGCATTGCTCGAGCGATCGCCGATATGGCGCTTGCGCGCTCCGAACAAAGCCCGCAACGCTTCTACAGCATGTCGGCCCAAATCCGGATCGAGCGCAAAGCCTACTATGACATTCTGGAAGCCACGCAAAAGGGCGATCTGGACATCACCGCGTGGATCGCCTGGTTCCTCGGATGCCTCGACCGCGCGTTCGACGGCGCGGAAATTATCCTGGCGTCTGTGTTGGCGAAGGCGCGGTTCTGGGAGAGGCATGCTGGCGCGCCCTTGCATGATCGGCAGCGCCTTGTGCTCAACCGGTTGCTGCGCGATTTCGAGGGCAAGCTGACGTCGTCGAAATATGCGAAACTGACGAAGTGTTCGCAGGACACCGCAGTCCGTGACATCGACGATCTGATCGCGCGCGGCATTCTGGTGAAGGACCAGGCGGGGGGACGGAGCACCAGCTATTCGCTGGCGCCTATTGACCGTTGATGGCCCCGGGAAGCCGCTCACATGGGCAAACGCGCGGCTAGGTTGATCCGCGGCTGCAATCATGTGACGTTAGCACGAGATTGATTTCGAGACCTCAGCGAGCGACGCGATCCGCCTCAAATGGGCCTATCAGCGAGCGTTGCTAGAACTGAATAGTATTGAGGCGACAAACCATCCCGGGGTACTCCTTTTCGATGAGCCTCGGCAGCAGTCG
>DATAZJ010000406.1:0-2202 GCA_036272115.1 Rhodopila sp.
ACGATCGGCCCCATGGTGGGCAGCACCACGCGACGGTAGATGCGCCACGCGCCGGCGCCGTCGATCTGTGCGGCCTTGATGATCTCGGCATCGACCGAACGCAGCCCGGCCAGGAACAGCGCCATCGCGAACCCTGCCGCCTGCCAGGCGCCGGCGATGACCAGCGTGTAGATCGCCATGTCGCGGTCCACCAGCCAGTCGAACCGGAAGCTGGTCCAGCCCCAGCCCTGCACCAGCCGCTGGATGCCGATCCCGGGATTGAGCAGCCAGCTCCGTATCGTTCCGGTGACCACGAAGGAGACCGCCATGGGGTAGAGGAAGATGGTGCGGAAGATGTTCTCCCCGCGCACCCGCTGGTCCAGCAGGATCGCCAGCAGCAGGCCCAGCGCGCTGGTCAGGACGACGAAGCAGACGCCGAAGATGACGATGTTGACGTAGGCGACATGAAAGTTCCGCGTCGCCATGATCGCGGTGTAGTTGTGCCAGCCGACATAGCCGGATTGGGGGAGCAGGGTTGACGGGGTGAACGACAGCCACGCCGTCCACAGCGTGAACAGCACGACGTGACCGGCCGACAGGATCAGCGGCGGCCAGATCGCCAGCGCCGGCAGCAATCCATCCCAGCAGCGACGCATCAGCGAGCGCTATCGACCGCGTCCGCCAGGCGCTGCTGTGCCTCTTTCGGTTTCAGGTCCTTGTTGTGGACGAATTCCGTCAGCACATCGATCATCGCCGCGGTGATCTGGTTCGGTTGTGCCATGTTGTGGGCCAGGCTCAGCACCACCTGGTTCGCCTTCACCGCGTCTTTCAGCCCCTGGGCGCTGCTGCGCTGGGCATCCGACCAGCCCGGCCCGCTAAGGTCGGCATCGGTGCGCACCGGGATCGATCCGGTGATGTGGGAATACATGTCCTGTGTGGACAGTTCCATCACCAGCTTGGCGAACAGCAACTGGCCGGCCTGCAGATCGGGCGCCTTCTGCTTCCACAGGATGAAGGCGTCGGCATTCATGATATAGGCCGCCTTGCCGTTGTCCTGCGGCGCCGGCCCGCTGATGAAATCGGCGAAGCTAAAGCCGCCGTTGATGATGTTGCCCTGCGCCCAGCCGCCCATCAGGACCATGCCCAGCTCACCGCGAATGAATGGCGCGACCTGCACGCTCCAGCTTTGCGCGGCGATCGTGGGGTTCATCCAGTCCGCCAGCTTGCGCGTCTGCTCGAACGCGGCCAGCACTTCGGGACCCATCAGGGTGTCGGCGTCCAGTTGCATCACCGCCTTGCGATAGGCGGCGGGGCTGATGCCGTTCAAGGCGATTTCCCACTTCATGCCGTCATCCCAACGGATCCCGCCGTTGGCGAGCGGAATGATCCCCGCCGCCTGCATCTTCGCCGCCAGCGTGTTGAATTCCGCCCATGTCGCCGGCAGCTTGGTGGCACCGACCTTGTCCATCGCCTTCTTGGAGACGAACAACGTGTTGATGCGGTAGAGTTGCAGCGGCAGCGCGATCCAGTGGCCATATGGCTTGTGCAGTTTGGCGAGTTCCGGCGCGACGAATTTCTCATAGCCGGCCGCCGCGACGACGGCGTCCAGATCGACGGTCGGGGCGATCTTCGACCAGGCGGCGATCTCCGGCCCCTTGAGCTGCGATGCCGCCGGCGGATCGCCCGACATGATCTCGGCCCGCAGCTTGTTCATCATATCGGTGGTGAAGCCCGGCACGGGGTTGTGCTGCCAGATGCCGCCGTTCTGCTCGAACAGCTTGCCCAGCGCGGTGATCGCGGCCCCGTCGCTGCCGGTCGACCACTGCGAAATCACGGTCAGGCGCGGCTTGACGGTATCGGCGCGCGCGATTCCCGGCAACGCCCAGGCCGAACCGGTGGCGGCAAGAACATTTCGGCGAGACAGAACGGCCATGGTTTCCCCCATTTACGGGCGCTTCGGCGGCGCCTCGTGCGGGGAGCCTAGTGCCGGATCGCGGTAAAACGCCAGTCACGAAATGACCGCGATTTCCCGCGTGAATCGGTCACTCAAGCAAACCTGCGACGTATTGCACTTCTTTGATGCGCGATACTTGTGCCCGATCGCGGTAAAGCGCGAGTCAGGAAGTGACCGCGATTTCCCGCGTGAATCGGTCACTCGGACAAAACTGCGGCGTATCGCGCTTCTTTGATGCGCGATACTTGTGCCCGATCGCGGTAAAGCGC
>DATAZJ010000407.1:0-2528 GCA_036272115.1 Rhodopila sp.
GTCATGCGGGAATTGGCGGTTTAGCCAGGCCGGGCGAAGGACTGAGGCACCGCCCTGTCCACCCGTCATGGTGAGCGGAGGCTCACCATCCACGCCTTGGGTGGCAAAATCGAAAGGCGTGGATACCGGCATCCGCCAGTATGACGGGACGCCAAGCACAAACCATAACGTAATAACAACGCTTACGCGTGCAACCGAGCAATATCGAGCAGCACGTTCGCTTCCAGGGCCTTTTCGTCCAGCCGATGCTTCACCAGGTCGCCGATGCTGATAATCCCGACCAGGTGACCGTCATCGACCACCGGCAGATGCCGGATACGCGCCATCGTCATGGCCGCCAGCGCGGTGTCGATGCTGTCGCCCGACCGGCACGTCACGATCGGCGCGCTCATCAGTTTTTCCACCGGAAACGCCAGCGCCGCGGCGCCGTGTTCGGCCACCGCATTCACGAAATCCCGCTCCGAGAAAATGCCGGCATGACGCATCCACTGGTCCTCGACCACCACAGCGCCGATGCGTTGATGGGACAGCATGCCAACGGCGGTCTCGACGCTATCTGTCGTGCGTACCTTTACGACCTGATGGCCTTTACCATGCAGGACTTCGGAAATGGACATCGTCAAATTCCCTTTCAAAGACGAACCGAGACCCATAAATGGGCACGATACCGGCCTATCCCAAGCGGGTGAACGATTGTTCAGGTTTCCGATACGACGGTATTCAACCCGGAACGATGGTGATCCGCCGGTTCTGCTTGCCCTTGTTCTCGATCTTCGCCACCCGGACCGGCCCGATTTCCCCGGTACGAGCGACATGCGTCCCGCCGCAAGGCTGCAAGTCGACCAGCGTCTCGCCTTCGCCGATGCGCATCAGCCGCAGCCGCCCGGTGCCGCGCGGCGGCTGCACCGACATGGTGCGGACCAGGCCGGGGTCGGTATCCAGGACCGATTCGTCCACCCATTCGATCCGCACCGGATGATCGGCGGCAATCAGGGCGTTCAATCCGGCCTCGATCTCCTCCTTGGGCGGCGGATTGGGCAGGTCGAAGTCGAGTCTCGACTTGTCCGCGCCGACCGCCCCGCCGGTCACCGCGGCGCCCTTGATCAGGCTGCACAGCAGGTGCATCGCCGTGTGCATCCGCATGTGGGCGTGGCGGCGCTGCCAATCGATCGCCGCCTCCACCAACGCGCCCACCGGCGGCAACGTCGCATCGGCGGCGGTCAGGTGCCGGATCGCCTCGCCCTCACCCTTCACCGCCTCGGTGACGACCGTCTCACCGCCATCCCAGCGCAGCACGCCGCTATCACCTGGCTGCCCGCCGCCGCGCGCATAGAACACGGTGCGATCCAACACGATGCCCTCCGGCCCGCTGGCGATCACCGTCGCCGACGTGCTGGCCAGGGTCGGATCATCGAGGAAAAGCCGCTGGGTCATGCCATCATCCACTTCTGTCGAAGCCAGTCGCGTTTCGCAGCCAGCCAGAACAGGCCGATCGCGGTAATCGAGTTGGTAAAATAACCGGCGAACGCAGCCTCGATCGCCTCGTTGGCATCCCAGACCCGCACCCGGATATCCTCGTTTTCGGACACCTCGCCGCCATGGCCGACGATCCCCTCGCCATCCCCCGGCGGAGCGACAACGCGGCCGACATACAGGTGACAGAATTCGTCAGCGCCGCCCGCCGTCAGCATGAAGCCGCCGATCCGTTCGATACGGTCGGCGTCCATCGCCATTTCCTCCCGCATCTCACGCCGGATGGTGTCCGCCGGATCTTCACCGTCCTCACACAGGCCGGCCGGCAATTCGACCAGCACCGGTTCGACACCGGCGGCCAACGCCGGAAACCGGAACTGCTCGATCAGCACGACCGCATCGGCATCCGGATCGTATGGCAGCAGGGCGGACGCCTGCCCCCGCCGCCAAAGCTCCCACGTGCGCAGGCCGGACATCGCACCATCGAACCGCCGGTGGCGAAATTCCACAACATCCAGCGGAAACCGCCCGGACCACACCCGGCGTTCGCTTTCGATCGTGACATCCGGATGCGGCGGGATCGGCGGGGTGCGGCGTTGGGACATAGCCGCCTGTAAAGGTCCCGCCCCGGCCGCTGTCAACCGGGCCACTGTCATCCGGCCCCGTCACAGCGGCAGAATATCGCCCTTTGTCTCCCGCCCCAGCGCCATCGCCACGATCGACAGCACCGCGAAGCCGGTGATCGTCGCCGTCGCCAACGCAAAATTTCCGCCGAACGGCACCACCAGCAACCCGGCGACCAGCGGCCCGAAGGCCGTCACCACGCGTCCCGACCCGCTGCAGAACGAAACCGCCGTGGCACGCACATGCGTGGGGAACAGTTCCGGCAGATACACCGCCAGCCCGGCGAAAATCCCGAATACCGAGAACCCGAAAAACGGCAGCACGAACGGATAAAACGCGTAATCCTGCAACACCACGTACAGGATCAGTCCCGACGCCAACGTCCCGGCGCTGTACAGCGTATTCGCCGCACGCCGCCCGATCGCGTCGGC
>DATAZJ010000408.1:0-1840 GCA_036272115.1 Rhodopila sp.
AAATAACCAAGCGGACATCAACCGAACGACCTACCCGCACAGCGCCGTCTCACCAAAAGCAAACGCCATAGAACCCAGGCCGGCACCATTTCTCTCCCCACCGCCCTTGAACCCCCAAACCCCAGCCACCACGTTCCCCGACATTTAGAACATAGCACGAACATAAAGCCCAATGCCGGACACCACCACCGAACCCCAGCCCTACGACCGGGACGCCATCTACAACGACGACGGCCCCTTCAACCCATGGTTCATGCGCGAAGCCATCCGAACCCTGTTTCGCACCCTTCCGATGGACCGCAGCGAACCCAAGTCCTGGTCGGACCGCCGCTTCTACAGCGCCCTCCTCGGTCTCTCCGCCCTCCATCCCCGCGACGAAACCGAGGTCATGCTCGCCGTCCAGGCCATGGCCGCTCACCACGCCGCCATGGCCACCTGGCGCATCGGCATGAACCTCGGCCCCCTCAACGGCAACAACACCCGTCACGTCACCACCGCCTGCTCCGCCGCCCGCACGTTCGACACCATGCTGCGCGCGCTCGAACGCCGTCAGGCCAAGCCGCTTTCCGTTCCCATCGGCCGTCCCGCCTCGCGCGATTGGGACGACGCCCCACACCCCAGCACCGTCATCGACCACGCAGCCGAACGCTGCCTCGCCGACACAGACCCACCACAAGACCCTGGCCCCCCACAAGACCCTGGCCCGCCGCAAGACCCGGACTCGCCGGATCGACCCATCGCCTGGACCCCCGAGGCCATCGCCGCCGTGCACGCCACCTGCGAACGCGCACGTATCGAAGCGGAAAACGAAGGCCTCGACATCGCCAATACCGAGGGCATCCTGCCCGGCGGCGGCATGATCCTGGTGGAAAACCCCACGCCCCAGCAAGAAGCCTACATCGATCGCCGCCTGCACCTGATGTACAAGCGGGAAATCCAGGAAAACCGCCGCAAAGGCATCTTCACGATACCGAAAATCCGCGGCATCCGCCCCGGCGACCTGATCCCATGACACAAACCCCCGAGGCGCCCGGCGCAAATCAGGACAATCGCGAAATGACCCAGCCCACCGGCACGCTTTTGCCGTATCTCCTCGCCGTCCTGACACCCCTGCTGACGGCGGGCGGCATCCTCGACCCCGATCTCGCCCGCCAGGCCGCGATGGAAACGATCGCCGCCTGCCAGGCCGCCGGCAACCACCAGCTTCTCAGCACCGGCCAGATCGTCGCCTTCGCCCTGGCCGCGCTGGAAAATCTCCGCCTCTCGGCGCCGCCCGACGTCTCCCTCTCCATGAAACTGAAGCTCAGGGGCAACGCCAACGCCCTCAACCGAGCCTCGCAAAAAACCGCCGCCATGCCCGACGGCCCGGCGACAGCGCCGGATCAGCACCCCATACCACCCGAACCGGACCCGGCCGACCCTATCCCCTCACTGCAATCCGCTCGGACGGTCATCGCGCAAGCCCGAGCGGTCACGCCGGCGTCCGAAGACCGGGAAACCGACCTCCGCTGGGGTCAGGCCATGACCGACATCGCCGCCGAATACACCGCCGAACTGCCCGCTCTGCCACCCGATCAACGCCGCACCCACCTCATCCGCATCGACGCCCTGGCGAAAATCGCCGGCATGCTCGGCCGAGGCGACGCCCCACCCCTCAAATCCCGCCTTCTCGCCGGCACCGCGATGCCCGCATAACCTCACCGCCCCGAGGCCATCGCCGCCAGGAAACCATCCACCTCCGACATCATCCGCGTCGTTTCCTCCGCCAGCGAACCCGAGGCTCCCAGAACCCGAGCCGCCGCCGAACGCACCTCCTCGCATTGCCGGCCAACCCCGAGAC
>DATAZJ010000409.1:0-1957 GCA_036272115.1 Rhodopila sp.
GCCGAGGCCGTCGAGTCCTATGTCGAGCATGCCCGAACATTCGACCCGAAGGACGCGTACTACCTGGCGAACCATCGTGGCCACCTGATGTTCGTCCGGCCGGATGAGCGCCCCTTCATCACCGCCGAAATGATCAGGCGCACCTGCCTTATCGGCACCGCCGCGGACCTCACACAGCGCATCGGCGCGCTGCGGGACGCCGGCTTCGACCAGGTGGTCTTTTCCATCCCGCCCGGCCAGGAGCATGCGGTAGAGGATTGGGGCCGTATCCGCCGTGCCTTTGGCTGACACCGCTTCCCTTGACAGGGCGTCTCGCCTGAACCTTGATCGGCGCGACACGAAGGGTGGGGAACGATGACCCAGAAGACCAAGTTGCGAAGCAGTTTTGCCGAGGCCGTGGCCGATATTCCCGATGGCAGCACCATTGCGTTTGGCGGGTTCGCCATGCCGGGAACGCCGTTCAACCTGATCAAGGCGCTGATGGAACAGGGCGCCAAGCGCCTGACCCTGGTGGCCAACACCACCGGCGGCGCGCAACAGCCCCGGATGCCCGATATCGGCATGTTGGTGGAGAACGGCCAGGTCGCCAAGGTGATCTGCGCCTTCACCGCCGCCACCCGTCCCACAGACAAGCTGCCGTTCACGCAATATTACGAATCCGGTCAGGTCGATGCCGAACTGGTGCCGCAAGGCACGCTGGCCGAACGCCTGCGCGCCGCGGGCGCCGGCATCCCGGCCTTCTACACCCCGACCGCGGTCGGCACCGAGCTCGCCGAGGGCCGTGAAACCCGCGTCATCAACGGCCGCGAATACCTGCTGGAATACGCCTTGCCGCTCGACTACGCCTTCATCCGTGCGCGCACCGCGGACGCCGCCGGCAATCTGCGGTTCCACCGGTCCCAGCGCAATTTCGGCCCGGTGATGGCGACCGCCGCCCGCGTCACCATCGCCGAGATCGACGAACCGATCATGGCCGCCGGCGGCATCGACCCCGACGATGTGCATACCGCCGGTATCTACGTGCATCGGCTGGTGCAGGTCCCGCCGGAACCCGACGGCCTGTGGCCCACCAAGCGGCAGGAGAGAAAACGATGAGCGGAACGAAAGGCCTGACCCGCCAGCAGATGGCGGACCGGGTGGCGCACGAATTCCAGGATGGCTGGATCGTCAACCTTGGTGTCGGCATCCCGACGATGTGCTCCAACACCGATATCGGCGACCGCGATATCACGTATCATTCCGAGAACGGTGTGATCGGCTATGGTGGCGTCGCCGCCGAGGGTCATGAGGATCTGAACCTGGTCAATGCCGGCGGTCAGAACGTCACGCTGAAGCCGGGCGCGGCGGTGGTGCATCACGCCGACAGTTTCGGCGTGATCCGCGGCGGCCACATCGATGCGACGGTCATGGGAGCGTACCAGGTCTCGATGACCGGCGATTTCGCCAACTGGAAGCTGAAGGGCCAGAAGGGCGGCGGGATCGGCGGTGCGATGGACCTGGCTGCCTGCGCCAAACGGGTGTTCATCATCCAGGAGCATGTAACGCGCGACGGCAGCCCCCGGTTGGTGACGGCGTGCGACCTGCCGGTGACCGCACGCGGCGTCGTCACCCTGGTCGCCACCAATTACGGCCTGTTCGAGCCAACCGGCACCGGCTTTCTGCTGCGCGAAATCGCCCCCGGCCTGACGGTGGACGAGATCCGGGCGGCGACCGGTGGCACGTTGACCGTGGCGGACGGGCTGCGGGCGATTTCGGTCCCGGGATAGACATCATTCACCTTGGGGTGGGCCGGCCCGCGAATGAACCGGCCCGATCCCCTAGCGTTTTTTGATGATGATCTTGACTTTTATGATCACGATCACCAACATAATCGCCAGGAAGTTAAGATGGCTTGTCTCCATCTCCTCCTCCAGGTTGAAGCCGGCGGGTCATTCCGCCGGCTTTTCCTTTTTGGCGG
>DATAZJ010000410.1:0-2148 GCA_036272115.1 Rhodopila sp.
GCTGGGTATCAACCTCAGCTCCTGCACCGTCTGTGCGGATGAACTGAAGGGCTTGCTGGAGGACATCAAGGCCACGGGCGCACCGGTGACCGCCAGCCTGGCATGGGAAAAACTCTACATCGGCGGCGTCGGCTTCCGGCAGGCGACGACAGCACAGAGCCTGTCGGAGCTGGGCGGTGCGGGCTGGCAGTTGACGGGACCGCGCGAGCTTTCGCCGTCGACCTCGGCAGGCGGCGGCGCCGTGCATGTGGAGCCGCTGGAGTCGCGATGACCAGCCACCCGGCATGGCTTTCCTGTCGCCGCACGACGGCGCTTTGCAACAGGGGGACGCGATCGCCACAAGCGTAGCCACCGCGAGGCAGCCCGCTGCCAGATCCGCGCCGGCTCCGTCCGGGGATCGGCGCGCGGCTGCCGCGCCACGTGCCCCGATCCGCGCACCCCAGCGCGAACGGCTCAGGGTCGTGCCGGCTGCCGAGAACGAACCGACCGGCCCCGCCGCGGACCTGGCAGGCGCCGCGCCGCGGTCGCTCGCTGCCGGCGGCGCGGACTTTGCCCACATCCCGCTTGCCGCCACGCGCATCCCGCTTGCCGCCACGCGGTCACCGCCGGCCCGGTCCGCCGCACCGCGGCCACAGCCGGCCCAAACTGCCGCGGCACCGCGGCACTTGCCGCCACACGCGGCTGCTCTTGCCCGGCCTGCCCCGGCCGCGACACCAGCGGCTCCCTCCCCGGCGCGGGTCATGGCACATCCGCTGGTGCAGAGCGGCGCGATCCGGCGCCTCGCCATCCCGACGCAGCTCTCCGCCTCGACCGACCCCACAGAGCGCGAGGCGGTAGACGTGTCGGCGCGGATCATGCGCATGGCGAGCGGGACGCCGCCTGCGCCGCCCCCGACGGTGCGCAGCCACCCCGCGCCGGTTCTGCCGGCAGCGGCCCCGGTACTGGCCCTGAGACCACCGGCCCCGGTCAGCCATCCGGCCGATGCGCCGGTCAGCGGCCCCGCCGCGGAAACCGACGTCGCCCAGGAGATCCACGCCAGCCTCGCCGGCGGCGCACCGCTGCCGGCCGCCGTACAGGCCTTCATGGCACCGCGTTTCGGCGCCGATTTCGCCGCCGTGCGCATCCATCACGACGCGCCGGCCGCCCGCCTCGCCACCCGCCTGGCCGCCCGCGCCTTCACGTACCGGAACCACATCTTCTTCGGCCAGGACCAGTTCCGGCCCGAAACGCCGGACGGCCAGGCGCTGCTCGCACACGAACTGACCCACACCATCCAGCAGCAGGAGGTCATCCAGCGCCAGGGCGACGGTTCGGTGCTGGATACCGCCGCCGGCCTGCTGAAGACCGCCTGGAGCGACATCACCGATTTCAGCGATGCCGTCGGCTGGCGGCTGGTGCACCAGTTCGCCCCCAGCCTGGAGCCGGTGATCCGCAGCGGGCCGGACGGCATCTTCGGCTGGCTGAAAGATCGTGCCGGTTCGGCGGTGCAAGGCATGTTCGACACCGTCACCGCCCCGGTGCGCGCGGTGGGCGGTGCCGGTCAGCAACTGGTGGCGCAGTTCCAGCCGATGGTCGCCACGATCCAGGGCGCGGCGGGGAAGATCGCCCGCAACGACTGCTCGCCGCTGCGCGAGGCGGCCGACGAGGTGGAGCACGTCGCCAGCAGCCTGATCACGCCGATCATGGAGAAGGTGCAGCCGATCGTCGCCACGGTGAAAAGCGTGGCGAGCACGCTGTGGGACAAGATCGGTGCCCCGGTGCTCGACGTGATCAAGCAGTACGCGGCAGAGAAGTGGCAGGAGATCCAGGCGGTCTGGGGTGCGATCAAGGCGATCGCCTCTGCCATCTGGGACCAGACCGCCTGGGCCCGCTCGCTGATCGACCAGGCCTGGACCTGGCTCAAGAACAAGCTGGGCATCGGCGAGGGGGCCGAGGGCCAGAACGGCCTGCTGCAATGGGCCGAGCAGAAGCTGGATGCGGCGTGGACGTGGCTGAAGACCCTGCTGGCGCCGTTCAGCCGGCAGCTCACGGTGATCGGCATGGCGGTGGGCGGCGTGCTGATTGCCCTGTCGCCGGCGGGTCCGGTGCTGGCGATCGGCGCGGCGGTGGTCGGCGCCGCCAAGGGCCTGCAATGGATCAGCGCCAACT
>DATAZJ010000411.1:0-2044 GCA_036272115.1 Rhodopila sp.
ATGTCCGCCGATGCTGAGTATCCGTCCGCTGTTTCCGTCCGTTTTCTGATCGATGCCGATTGCTCGCCGGGGCTGCTGTCCCGGTTGTTGCAGCCATTTGCCAAACGCGATCTGGTGCCCGACCGGATGTGGTCGCACCGCGCCGGCGACACCGTGCATGTGGAAATCGCCATGGAGGCGATGCCCGCCGAGGTGGTGCATCTGGTGGAGGGCAATCTTTCGCAGGTCATCGGTGTCCGCAACGTTTCCCGCGTCGCGCGTCCCTGCCTGCGTCAGGTGGCCTGAAGCTCGGGTTGCGGGGACGGCGTCTTTTCGCGGTAGCGGCATGACGCTGCCGCGACGCAGCGCCAGCATTCCGGCCGGCGCGCCTTGCAGACGTAGCGGCCGTGCAGGATCAGCCAGTGGTGGGAATCGCGCAGCCGTTCAGGGGGGATGCGCTTGAGCAGCCCGTCCTCCACTTCGCGCGGCGTCTTGCCGGGGGCGAGGCCGGTGCGATTGCCGATCCGGAAGATGTGGGTATCCACCGCCATGGTAGCCTCACCGAACGCCACGTTCAGCACGACGTTGGCGGTCTTGCGGCCGACCCCGGGCAGGGCTTCCAGGGAATCGCGGTCGGGCGGGACCTGGCCACCGTGCTTGTCTTCCAGGTCGCGGGCGAGTTGCACGACGTTCTTGGCTTTGGTCTGCCACAGGCCGATCGAGCGGATGTGGGAGGCGACGCCGTCTACCCCGAGTGCGATCATGGCCTTTGGAGTTGGGGCGACCTTGAACAGGGTCTCCGTCGCGCGGTTGACCGAAATGTCGGTGGCCTGGGCGGACAATACCACCGCAACCAGCAGGGTGAATGGGTCGGTGAAGCTGAGCTCGGTTTCCGGCGCCGGATTACGGGTGGCGAGGGCGTCGATGAAGGCGCGCACCTCGGCCTTGGTCATAAGCGGTGTCTTGCGCGGCGGTCGGGGCACGTCAGCCGGTTTTCAGCAGGCTGTCGGCTTTTGTCAGCCACTTGGCGAAGCGGGTTGCCCAGGCCTTTTGGGTGTCCGGGGTGGCGATCAGGTCCTGGCGGATTTCGATCTCGATGTGCGGCAGGCCGCGCTTTTCACCGTGGGTTGGGATGCCGTAGTCGCTGTCGCTAGTGACCGCGTAAGGCGCGTTGTCGCCCACCGTCAGGTCGGCTTCCTGGCGCAGCAGATCCAGCAGGATACGAGCCAGCCGGGCATCCTTGTTGTAGAGCATGCCGACCTGCATCGCCCGGGATTCGCCTTTGAAAGAGGGCGTGAAGCTGTGCATTGCCACCAAAACGGTGCGGCGCCTGGCGCGCGCATCCAGCAGGGCGCGGATGCGATCATGGTATGGGTCGAAAATCTCGGCGACGCGGGCGTGCCGTTCGTCCGGCGATAGGCTCTGGTTGCCGGGGATTGGGGTGAATTCGCTGATGACCGGCATGGCCGTGGGCCAGGACGGATCGCGATTGCAGTCGATGACCAGGCGCGAATAGGTCTGGAACACCGCGGTCGCGTCCAGCATGTCGGACAGGTGTCGGGTGACGCCGGCGATGCCGATGTCCCAGGCGATGTGGCGCTGGCGTTCGGATTCCGGCACTCCGAGGTCTCGCAAGGCCGTTGGAATGACCCGGCCGGCATGGTCGGCGGTCAGGAACAGGTCCGACGTGCCGGCTTCACGCTGGACTCGGACGGGGGCGGGGTCTTCGGCGGTCAGCAGCATCGGCATCCCTGTTGCAGCGGCGGCACAATGCGCTAACGTCGGGGTATGGACAAGGAAGCGCGACGGGCACACCACGACCTGGGCGGTGCCTCGAAATTCATGTGTGAGCCGGTGGACATCGAGCCGCACGGGTTGACCGCATTCGACCGGGAAGTGGATGCGCTGCGCCAGATGCTGGCGGCGAAGAAGCTGATGTCGGTGGATGAATTGCGGCGCGGAATCGAGGCGATCCCCGAGGCTGATTATCACCGCTTGGGCTACTACCAGCGCTGGATCCGGTCCATCACCGATACGCTGCTGCGGCATGGGGTGATAACGGAAA
>DATAZJ010000412.1:0-3152 GCA_036272115.1 Rhodopila sp.
CCGGCGAGGTCCGTTTCTCCGTCGAATTCCGCCACCCATCGGATGCCGAAGTCGACATCCTGGATGCCGAGTTCCCCCCCGCCGCCCAGGCCATTGCCGCTGCCTGCGGGGTCAAACTGGACCTGACCACGCTGTTCAAAATCCCCGCCCAGCCCTTCGACCCGTCCTGCGTCGACCTCGTCCGCCAAGGCGCCGCCCGCCTCGGCTACACCACCCGAGAGATCGTCTCCGGCGCCGGCCACGACGCGGTCTACGTGGCCCGCCATGTCCCCACCGCGATGATCTTCACCCCCTGCAAGGACGGCCTGTCCCACAACGAAGCCGAGAGCATCGAACCGGAAGAAGCCGAAGCAGGCTGCCAGGTCCTGTTCGAGGCCGTGATCGCTCGGGCAAATCGGAAGTTGTGAGGAAGGCCAATAATACCAACCGGCGTTGATGCAGACTCTTCGGTTGACTCCGCCCGTCATACCGACATTCGTCGGCATGACGGGTTGGTCGCAGGCCGAGAGTCGGCGTCAACACGGGCTGGTATCATTGCGCGGACCGAAGCGACAATGACAGACCGTCCGCGGCCACATCCGGAGGGGTACGTCAATCTTCGCACCGCCTGGTATCAGACCTCGGACGCGAGACCTTCCAGAAGCGGGCGCAAGACGCTCTCATCCGGCCGCCACTTCCCGACCGAGCGGCGATAGATCGGCTCGCGCACCTGCGCGACGCTGGCCGTGCGCACTGCCCGTTTCGTTTCGTGGAAAGACAAACAGCCATCGTTCCAGGGCAGCTCGCAAAACGCCAGCAGCCGGCGCGCCTGGCCTTCCAGGTCGTCCACGACATCCTCATACCGTACGTCGAGAATCGTTCCGGGCGGCAGCACGTCGCGCCAGTGCTCCATCATGTCCTGGTAAAGCGCGTGGTAGCGGCCCAGTTCCCGCAGATCGTAGCTCCAGTTCAGCTCGTCGCCGAACAGCTTGGAATAACAGGACAGGCAGGTATCGACCGGGTCGCGGACGGTGTGAACGATCTTCGCGTTGGGCATCGCCACGTGGATCAGCCCGGCGATGCGGAAGTTGCCCGGCATCTTGTCGGTGATCCTGGTCTTGCCCTCCGGCAAGGGTGGCAAGGCCTCCAGGTACAGGTTGGCGAGCTTCCCCAACGCCCCCGCATCGACCATATCGCGGGAGAACGGGCCGCCCTGGCGGTTCCAGGTGTCGCGCATCGCCTTGCTGAAATCCTTGCGCTCCCCGCCTGGGAGCACCAGCGGATGACTGGCGAGGATCTGCTCCACCAGGGTCGAGCCGGAGCGCGGCATGCCCAGCACGAAGATCGGCACCGTGGTTGGATGGCCTCGCCCGGCGGCGGCGCGGATTGCCGGGCCGCCCAGGCGCATCTGAACGCGCCGGTTGGCCTTGAACAGGCCCGCTTCGTCGTATTCGACGATCGCCCGTTTCATCGCGTTGCCTTCCAGCAGGCAACCGAAGCCGCGGGCTTTCTCGCCGATGTCGTCATACGCCTTGGCCAGTGCGAACAGCCGGGAGATTTGTTGCTGCCTGGTCAGCTTCCGGCCTTCGCGCGGCAGATTTTCCAGCGCCTCGATCAGCGGATCGCCGGCCTTCATCCTGGTCGCGTTGAACAGGCCGGCATAGAATCCGGTTGCCGTGGCGCGAGGCGGATGGCCTCTCGGAAGGCGGTGCGAGCACCCTCCAGGTCGCCCATTTCCTCGCGCGTGGTGCCCAGGGCACCCCGGGCGACGGCCCACCGGGGGCGGCGGGCGACGGCTTCCTCCACCAGGGCCAAGGCCTCGGCATGACGGTCCAATACGCACAAAGCGCCGGCCAGCCTGGTCATGACAATGGTGCTGTGCGGCCGCAATTCCCGCGCGCGTTGGTAAAGACCGAGCACGTCGGCGTCCTGTCGCCGGGCCTCCATTGCGCCGGCCAGGCCCAGGATGGCCGGCACCGAGTCCGGGTCCAGTTCGGTTGCCTTGCGGTAGGCGGCTTCCGCGTCCTTGAAGCGTTCCAGCGCCATCAGCGCGCTGCCGCGGAGACAATGCCGCTCTCGGGAATCCGGTTCGGCCTGGACGGCGTGGTCCAGATGCGCCAGCGCCTCCGTCTCCTTGTCCTGCGCCATCAGGCTGAGGGCAATACCGTGATGCGCGTCGCCGTATTCGGGATCGAGCTCCAGTGCCTGTTCGAAGTGCGCGATCGCCGCATCGTGCCGGGCCAGGCGCTGCGGACTGACCGCCTTGCCGTAGTGCGCCTCGCAGAAGTCGGCATCGGCGGCCAGCGCACGATCGTAGCTGGCGATCGCCTTTTGATGGTGGCGCAGCGCCTGCAGGCAGGTGGCGATGCCATAAACGGCTTCCGGCTGATCCGGGCAGAGTTCCGCCATTTTCTCGAACGCCGCCATCGCCGGTTCATGCCGGGCCGCGGCTTGCAGCGCGGTGGCGAGGCCATACCAGTAATCCGGCACGCCGGGTTCGGCGCGGGTGGCGTCCTCGTGTGCCGCGATGGCTTCATCGGTGCGGCCAAGCGCCTGCAAGGCGGCGCCCAGATTGGCATAGGGGGCGGCAGACGGTTCGCGGGCAATGGCCCGGCGCAGCAAATCCTCGGCCTTGCCGGGCTGGTGTTGCCGCAAGCGCAGCACGCCAAGGTGGAGCAACGCCCCGGCATGGTTGGGATCGTCATGAACGATGGCCTGGAAGGCGCGATCGGCTTCGAGCAGGCGCCCTTGCCGGTGCAGCGCGAGGCCTTGCTCAAAGGTGACGGCTTCTGTTGGGGTCATGACGTTGCCCGCACGATCATTCGCGAACGATACAGGCCTGGTCCGACATTTCCCATATGCCCGGCCCATCCGACTTTCTCGCGGGTGTCCTCGGGCCGACCTCCGGGATGAAGGTCCACTCTCCACCCATCTCCGTCATTAACGGCTGCCGGCGAAATGTTCGCTGCTGGGACAGCGGCTACAGCCACCAGACGTCGGAGATGGGCGCAAACCAGCGATCACGGCCAGTTCCTCCTGCGTCCCCTTTCCACCCACAGCAGTCTTTCCAAAGCAGGCCTATTCGTCTGACCAAGACCGGGCGACTATCGCTCCGGGCGCCAGGAAGAATGCTCAGGCAACCCGTCAAAACCCCTATGCCGAGATACCAATGG